>NZ_LZKH01000141.1:0-50574 GCF_001672745.1 Mycobacterium sp. E1386 | reverse complement strand
CAGATCGGGGTATGGGCGCCGCTGTTGCTGTTGGCCCTGCGAATCCTGCAGGGCTTCGCCCTGGGCGGCGGTGGGCAGCACCCCGATCAACGCCGTGGCGACGCCCATGATCAGCATGGTCAGCGCGAGGCTGCGCTTGCGGCCGATCCGGTCGCCGATGTGGCCGAAGACCAGCCCGCCGACCGGCCGCATGACGAACCCCACGGCGAACGTCGCGAAGGCCAGCAGCGTGCCGACCAGTGAGCTCTCGCTGGGAAAGAAGACCTTGTTGAACACCAGGCCCGCGGCGGTCGCGTAGAGGAAGAAGTCGTACCACTCCACGGTGGTCCCCAACAGGCTGGCCGCGACGACGATGCGCAGCCGCCCGCGTTGCTGCGCGGCGGACTCGTCGACCGCGCCGGCGCTCGCGTCGAGGCCTGCGCCGGTCGCCGGCGCGGGCAAGGTGGCGGCCATGGTCTTAGTGGGCCGAGGCGACCGCGAACGGCGTCGCCGATACCGGGTGCGACTGGCGGTTGGGATGGCGCCACAGGCCCATTCGCTCCAGCAGCGGCAGGACGCCCTCGCCGAACCAGTAGGCCTCTTCCAGGTGCGGATATCCCGACAGGATGAAGTGGGTGATGCCGAGTTTGGCGTATTCGGCCAGCCGTTCGGCGACCTCGGCGTGCGACCCGACCAACGCGGTGCCCGCTCCGCCGCGGACCAGCCCCACGCCGGCCCACAGGTTGGGCCCGACCAGCAGCCGGCCGCTGCTGCCGCCATGCAGGTCCAGCATGCGGCGCTGCCCCTCCGATTCGCTGCGGGCCAGGCTGGCCTGTACCCGCTCGACGTCGGCGGGGTCGACGGCGGCCAACAGCCGGTCGGCCTCGGCCCACGCCTGCTCGGACGTGTCGCGGCTGATCACATGAATCCGCAAGCCGTACTGCAGGATTCGGCCGGCGTCCACGGCCAGCCCACGGATCCAGTCGAGCTTCTGCGCGACCGCCGTGGGCGGCTCACCCCAGGTGAGGTAGACGTCGCTGTGCTTGGCGGCAACCGGGCCGGCCGCCGCCGACGATCCGCCGAAGAACACGGCCGGCACCGGGTCGGGCGGATTGTTCAGCTGCGCGCCCTCGACGCGAATGTGCTCTCCCGCAAAGGTGACCGGCGCCGACGAGGTCCACAGTTGACGCACCACGTGCAAGAACTCGGCGGTGCGCGCATACCGCGCCTCTTTGTCCAGGAAGTCCCCGTAGGCCCGCTGCTCGTGGGGTTCGCCGCCGGTCACGACATTGAGCAGCAGCCGCCCGCTCGAATGCCGCTGGAAGGTCCCGGCCATCTGCGCGGCCAGGGTGGGGCTCAGCAGCCCGGGCCGGAAGGCGACCAGAAACTTCAGCGTCTCGGTGGCCTCGACCAGCATCGCCGTCGTCAACCAGGCGTCCTCACACCACAATCCGGTGGGGGTGAGCACGGCCTCGAAGCCATTGTCCTCGGCGGCCGCACAAATCTGGTGCAGGTATTTCAGCGTGGCGGGCCGGTCCCCGGACATCGGAGTCCCGTGTCCGCCCGCCACCAGGTTCCGGGAATCACCGTAGGTCGGCAGAAACCAATGGAACGCCAAACTCATCCTCAACCTCTTTCAATCCACGACGCCGGGCACGAAAGCTCCATCCTGCGAAACTTGCGGCCGGCACGGGAGGGTTGAAACCGTCGAGATTGCATCCCCGTCCGGCGGCCGTGCCGCCGCGGCGGGTGGCGCCCGCCCGGGCGAACAGACGTCCCCGCCGCATATCGCTTGTTACCTTGTGGCACAAAGGAATAGCAGCGCGTGGAGACACCCGGCGGGCGTCGCGATGATGGCCGTAGCACGGTACCGCAACTCGGCCGGCAGACCCGCCGTCCGGTGCACCGCAGGTAACCGGTTCATGACCGATCGGTCACGCGAGATCACACAAACATTCCATTTCGGCGTGGCTCGGGCGGGAATTCCCGGTCAGCGCGGCATCATTGCGATCATGCCTGACCTGACACGCCGGGCGGTGCTGAGAATGGGAGCCAGCACCGGCCTGGGAGCCGCTGGCGTGTTCGCCTTAAGCGCCCTGCTCGACCCGGTCAGGCCGCTAGCGGCGACGTTGCCGCAGGCCCCCGCCCCGTTCGAGCCGTCGGCGGCCAGCAGCAACCTGCCCACCAGGCTCACGGGTTCGTTCGTGTCTGCCGCCCGCGGGGGGGTGAAGACGAATTACGTGATCGCGTTGCCGCCGGGCCAAACCGGGATGCTGCGACCCGTGATCGCGCTGCACGGCAAGGACGGCGACGCGAACATGATGCTCGACTGCGGTGTCGAGCATGGCCTGGCCCAGCTGGTCAAGGAGGGCAAGCCGCCGTTCGCGGTGGTGGGCGTCGACGGCGGCAGCGACTCCTACTGGCACAAGCGGGCCGACGGCACCGACTCCGGCGCGATGGTGCTCGACGAGCTGCTGCCGATGCTGTCCACGATGGGCTTCGACACCTCCCGGGTGGGATTCATGGGCTGGTCGATGGGGGGCTACGGGGCGCTGCACCTGGGTGCCAAGCTGGGGCCGGCGCGGACCGCGGGGATCTGCGCGATCAGCCCGGCGTTGTACGCCTCGTTCGCCGACAGCGCTCCGAAGGCGTTCGACAGCGAGGACGACTTCACGCAGAACAGCGTGCTGGGCGTGCCCGCGCTGTCGCAGATCCCGCTGCGCGTGGACTGCGGCACCTTCGACCGCTTCTATCCCGCCACCCGCCAATTCGTCAGCCAACTCAAAACGCCACCGGCGGTCAGCTTCACGGTCGGCGGACACGACATGACCTGGTGGCGTCTCATGTTGCCCGGCGAACTCGCCTGGATGGCGACCTAGCGGAGACCCCATGAGCGTCCGGCCTAGCGAACTCCCCACCCGCCACACCGAGCGGGCGGTGAAGCGGACCGGATTTCGCCCCGACATCGAGGGCCTGCGGGCAGGTGAACGGCTATGAACTTCTGGCGGTCGACGTACGTCATATCAGCGAAGGGTTTTGGGAGGTTGTGGAGATGACTCCGCTGCTGCTGGCCTGCATTGCGGCCGCCGCTCCGATCGCCGGGTTCGGCTTGCTGAACTTGCAAGCCCGCCTGGAGCGATGGGACTACGAGCGGCACGCCGAAGACTGAACCCGGGTCGTAGCTGCGCGTAGCGGCCGGCGGAGTTGCGCGTTTTCGCTGATGTTTTCCCCCTCAACGTCCCCGCATGCTGGCTAACATGATCGACATTCATTCGTCGGCGGACACGCCGCTGCTGGACTGGAGCGAGCAGAGCGTGAGCGAGCTGCCCACAGGGACCGTGACTTTGCTGCTCGCCGACGTGGAGGGCTCCACCCGGCTGTGGGAGACGCAGTCCGACACCATGACCACGGCGCTCGAGCAGCTCAATCAAACCGTGAACGATCTCGTCGCCGCCCACGATGGGGTGCGGCCCGTCGAGCAGGGCGAGGGCGACAGTTTCGTGGTCGCCTTCGCCCGCCCCAGCGACGCCGTCGCGTGCGCGCTACGACTCCAGCTGGCCGTGCCGCCACCGATCCGGTTACGCATCGGCCTGCACACCGGGGAGGTGCAGCTGCGCGACGCCGGCAACTACGCCGGGCCCACCATCAACCGGACCGCGCGGTTGCGCGACCTTGCTCACGGCGGGCAGACCGTACTGTCCGGTGCCACCGAACCGCTGGTGCTCGACCGGCTACCGGCGGATGCCTGGCTGACCGACCTGGGCGTCCACCCGTTGCGCGACCTGCCGCGGCCGGAACGCGTCGTGCAACTCAACCACCCCGGCCTGACCAACGACTTCCCGCCGTTGCGAGGGGCGAATGACGTTGCCAATGCCCATCTTCCGACACAGCTGAGCAGCTTCGTCGGCCGGGGCACGCAGATCAGCGACATCGGGCAGATCTTGAAGGAAAACAGGTTCGTGACCCTGACTGGGGCGGGGGGTGTCGGCAAGACGCGGTTGGCGGTGCAGGTCGCCGAGCAGGTTGCCGACGTCTTCCCCGGCGGGGCCTGGTTCGTCGATCTCGCCCCCGTCACCAATCCCCTCGTCGTGCCGGTCACCCTCGCGCGCACCCTGGGTCTTGCCGACCAACCGGGCCGCTCCACCATGGAGACGGTGTCGAAGTTCGTTCGGGACCGCAAAATGCTGTTGGTACTCGACAATTGCGAGCACCTACTGGATGCCAGCGCCGCTTTGGTCGTGGCCCTGCTTGATGCGGGCCCGGAGGTCACGGTGCTGGCGACCAGCCGGGAGCCGGTCGGCGTCGCCGGAGAGCTGACCTGGCGCGTGCCGTCGCTGTCGGTCGACGACGAGGCCGTCGATTTGTTCGTCGACCGCGCCCGCCGCACCAGACCGGATTTTCAACGCACCGAAGACAATTCGCCCGCCATCGCCGAGATCTGCCGGCGCCTGGACGGCATGCCGCTGGCGATCGAGCTGGCGGCGGCGCGCACCCGCACCCTGTCCCTGACCCAGATCGTCGACAGCCTCCATCACAACTTCCGCCTCCTGGCCGGGGGTGCGCGCAACGCGGTTCGCCGCCAGCAGACGCTGCGCGCTTCCATCGACTGGTCCCACGCCATGCTCACCGAGCCGGAGCGCGTCCTGTTCCGCCGCCTGGCCGTGTTCATGGGCGGTTTCGACCTGGACGCCGCGCACGCCGTGGGCGCCGACGCCGGCGTGGAGCACTTCCAGCTCATCGACCTGCTCGGGCTGCTCGTCGACAAGTCGCTGATCGTCACCGAGGAAATCGACGGCGCGATGCGATACCGCCTGCTGGAGACCGTGCGCCAGTACGGCCTGGAAAAGCTGGCCGAGTCGGGCGAGGCCGAGGCCGTCCGGATCCGGCACCGCGATCACTACACCGCGGCCGCCGTGACGCTGGAAGCCCGGATGCGCGGCGACGGGACACCGTTGGTTCCGTGGGCCGAACTCGAGATGGCCAACCTACGGGCGGCCCACGCGTGGAGTTGCGACGCCGGGGAGTTCGAGTCGGCGTTGCGGCTCGTCTCGGCCTTACAGCGGCTGTGGGTGACGCGTGCACGGTTCCGCGAGGGCGTAGCCGGGTTCGAGGCCGTCTTCGGCGACGAGCGTTACCGCGACGCGGACGTCGCGCCCGAGGTCTGGATACGGGCGGTCGCCGACGCGGGCTTGCTCGCGGTCTGGTACTCCGTTCCGGCCAGCCTCGAGCGAGCGGAGGAAGCGCTGGCCGCCGCGCGGCAAGTCGGCGATCAGAAACTCATCGCCCACAGCCTGCGCACCTGCTGCATGCTGGCCTTCAACGACCCCGAGCTGGCCGCGCCGCTGTTCGCCGAGGCCGTCGACATGGCTCGCGCCTCGGGGGACCTTTCGGCCCTTTACCACGTGCTCGCCTACCAGTGCTTCGCCGGCAACGTCGCCGGCGATCCGGTCGCCTCGCAGGCGGCCGGCGAGGAGGCACGAGACCTTGCCGACCGGCTCGGCGACAGCTTCATGTCGCGGTATAGCCGAACGTTCCTCAGCAGTGCGCTGTCGATGCAGGGCAAGCTAGCCGAGGGCCTCCTCGTATCCACCGCGCTGGTCGAGGAGGCTCGAGCCGCCGACGACCGCCCGATGGAGGTATTCGGTCTGATCACCCTGGCACAGGCGCTCTCGTGGACCGGTGACGCCGCGGCGGCGAGGGCCGCGGCCGAAGCCGCGCTGGAAATCTCGGCCACTCTGGGGGGTTTCCACGAGGACACGATCTACGTGGCCTTCGCCAACGCCGCCCTGGCCCGCGGTGATGCCGCGAGCGCGACACGGGCCTGCGAGGCGGCGTGGCGGCACACCTATCCGTTGAAGGAGCTGTTCACCAGAAGCCTGGTGCCAATGGCCGAGGCTGCGATGAGCTGCGGCCATCTCCTCGCCGCCCGCCGCTGGGTGGACGACACCGTCGCAACGGTTCCCGGGTGCTATCGGGCGGCGGCGCTGACGGCGCGGGCCCGGGTCGCCGCCGCCCAGTGTGAGCCGCAGCAGGCTGAACGCGATCTCCACGAAGCCGTTTCGCTCGCCGAGCGCACGGGCGGCCACCTGTATCTACCCGATACCCTCGACTGTCTCGCGGCGCTGGCCGCCGTTACCAATCCTGAGCATGCCGCGCGGCTTTTCGGGGCGGCCGAGGCCCTGCGGCAGCGCCACGGCACGGTGCGCTTCGAGGTGTTTCAAGCGGACTACGACGCTTCGCTGGCGCAAGCGCGGGAAGCCTTGGATCCCAAGGCTTTCGAAGCCGCATGGGCGGAAGGCGCCGCGCTGTCCACCGCCGAGGCCATCAGCTACGCGCAGCGGGGCCGCGGTGCGCGCGGGCGACCGGCGAGCGGTTGGGAGTCGCTGACCCCCACCGAACTCGACGTCGTTCGGCTCGTCGGCGAAGGGTTGCCCAACAAGGACATCGCGGCGCGGCTGTTCGTTTCGCCGCGCACCGTGCAGTCTCATCTGACGCACGTCTACACCAAACTCGCCGTGTCATCGCGGGTGCAGCTCGCTCAGGAAGCGGCCCGGCACGGCTAGGTCAGGTCGACAGCTGCGTGCGGATCAGCGGCGCGATCTTGTCCGCCATGTATTGATGGCCCGCGTCGTTCGGGTGCACACCGTCCGCCCCGATCAAATCGGGCCTACCGACGAACCACCGTTCGGCGATCGGATCGACCCAGGTCGCCCCCGCGCCCGCGGCCGCCGCGCCGAGCGCGTCGCGAATCTGCAGGATCGGGAGCGGCACGTCGGCGGTCGGCCACGGCGGCCCGATCACCAGGAACCGTGCGGACGGCGCCAGGCTGCGGGCCACATCGAATGCGCTGCGGGCCTTTTGACCGATCACACCCGCATCGATGGGCTCATCGTTGCGGGAACCGAAGAACACCACCAACACGTCGTCGCGCTGCACGGCCCTCGCGGTCAGGTCCTCGAAGACGCTGCCATGGTCGCCCGGCATGCCGTAGCCGGCCCTGCCCTCGGCCGCGACGTCGGCCGAGATCCGTTCGCCGCGCGCCGCGAGCACGTCCCAGGCGCGGGCGGGCCACGACCTCGGGCCCAGCCCACCTTCACCGGTTCCGGTGGTATAGGAGTCGCCGATGACGGCGATGTGGTTCAACCGGAAATCCAGGGTCAGTGTGTCGTACGTGCGCACCTGAGCCGGGTAGGCGATGCCGACGCCGACCAGAAAGGTCAGGCCGATGACAAAGGTGGCCAGACGACTCACCACTACCTCCCCCGTCAACGGCATCGTCATGTGCCACTGGATTTTCATCGATTATCCGCCGCCGGCTCGCGGCGGTGCGCTAACGCAACCGTCACACCGCGCGGACCGAAACAGCTTCCAGCGAACGGTCTATCGGATGGACCTTGCCCTTCGGCGGCTCGTCGGGATCGCTTCTCGCGGTGACGGCTTTGACGTCGACCATCCGGCGCATCCAGCGGCGGGCGGGCTCTTCGACGAAGTGATACATCACGATCGAGATGATCACGGCGATCGCGAGCAGGCCAATGATGTTCCATTTCCAGGGATTTTCCTGCGGCCGCAGCTCGAACTGCTCGACGGACCAGCCCCACGCGGTGTGCACCAGCTCGTGAACCATGTACAGGCAGAACGAGATCTGCCCGCCGTACACCATCAACCGGGTGGACAGCACCCGCGGCAGGCTACCGACGCCGATGGCCAGCGTGATCACCAGCGGAATGAACAGGATGTCGACCACCCCGCCGCTGTCGTTCTCCACCACCCCGGAGATCGGGTGCGCGTCAAACCAATAAAGGACGCCGACCATGGTGCCCAGCAGAAGCAGAGACAGGTAACCCGCCACGCGGCGGCCGCGATCGGTCAGCCGCAGCCGGCGCACCGCCGCGCAAGCAAGCGCGCCCGCGGTGAACTGGGTGACGATCCGCGGAAGCCAGCTCCACGGGGTGTAGAAGTGGCCACTGGCCAGGAGCATGACCACGGGCGGCAGTGCCGCCGCGAACGCCAGCACCATCAGGCTCCGCGCCCGCGTTGCCTGCTTCATCCGCAGGATCACCAGCACCAGCAGACCGAAAAGCAGATAGGCCAGCCATTCCGCGCTGATCGACCAGGCCGGCCCATCCCAGCTCGAATCATCGAAAAACGGCACGAACCACAACTGCACCAGCAGGATCTGGCGCACGTAGCTGATCGCGGTGAGCTGAGCGGCGTCAGGCGACGGTACGTGGCCGACATGCAGAGTGAAGATCACCCAGAGGGCGGCGAGATGCAGGGTGACCAGGTACACCGGCCAGACCCTGGCCAGCCGCAGCCACAGGAAGTGCAGGGTCGCGCGCGTCGACCATGACCGGCCCATGCGGTCGAGGTAGTTCCAGGTCAAGACGAATCCGCTGAGGATGAAGAACAGGTCGACGCCCTGCGCTCCGCAGTTGAGCACCGGCGCGAGGGCGTCGTGGAAATCGGTCCCGACGTCGCCCAGCATCGGGCGGAAGTGGAACAGCACGACCCACAGGGCGGCGACGATGCGGAGTCCCGTCAGGGCCTTGATCTCGCCCCTGATCTCTCCCGTGATATTTCCACCGCGCACAGCGCTTTTCTTTCCGCCTGGACTCTGCTGTTCCGTTCGCCTTCTAGGTCGGCTGACCGGGCGACCACGCGATGTCACAAGCCCCCGCCTCGCAACCGGTAGCCATGGCAGCCTAGCAGCGCAATGGCCCGGGCGCGCGGACGGTTGTGGTGTGGCACGCGGCCTTTCGCCGATAATCCGCGCCCGGCGACCTTTGCTCGCAAAAGGCGGAAATCGCGGTGACAATCGCTTCTTAGCAAAACGTTAGATGCGGCTTTCACCCTCCTTAACCTTGGGGTTTAGCGTCAGAACACATAGCGAACGCCACGGAGAGCGAGGGGTGTTCATGACGATCGCCGACGTCCTGACGCAGGAGCAAAACGGCATCTTTCACTGCGACGGCGCTTGGATCCGGGCCCACCGTCGCCAGCTGGCGACCGTGGTGACGATTCGGGGTGAAATCAACGCACTCAATGCCGACCGAGTCGCCGGACACATTCGCCGCTTCATCCTCGGAGAGGACCGTGTGGTGCTCGACATGAGCGGCGTCACCCAATTTGCTGGGCCGGAGATTTCGCTTTTGCAAACCTTCGATGACGACTGCCGCGCCGAAGGGGTGCAATGGACGCTGGTCGCCAGCCCCGCGGTCACCGAGTCGCTGGATGACGGCGGTTTTTCGGACGAACACTCGGTGCCCGAGGCCCTGCACGACCTGGCCGACGCGATCGCCAGGCGTCGGCGGCTGGCGCTACCGCTGGTCAGGACGTCGTAGAGCGTCGCTCCCGGAGGTGCCGGCCGGTTCCGACCACCGCCAGCACTGCGGCACTCGTCAGCAGCAACAGGGTCAGCAACAGCAGCTGCGGGTCATACACCGTTGACGTGGTGAACGGCTGCCCATCCGCGATGGGAGCCACCGCCACCGAGTGATGCGAGTGCGACCAGCTCAGTCCCGCGCCGACGAGCGCGGCGCAGGCCAGGCCGAGTTCGACCAGCACCGCGGTGCTCCATCGGGAGGCGCTCACTGTTCGAGTCCGGTGTCGTCGTCGCGGTCGCCGTCGATGGTGTCCGAGCGGGCGGGTTCGACCCGCTCCTGGACCAACGGGGTCAGCGCCGCGCGGAGCTGACGATGCCGGCGGGCCCAGGCCTGAACGGTGCGTTTTCCGGTGAGCTGGAGCCCGATACCGATCCGGCCGCGGGGCACCCCGACCAGTTCGCCGAGCGCCCGCGCCGCCTGCCACCGGGCCAGCTCCTTGCCGGAGGCTTCGTGGTTCTCGGGTTCGGGATACACCCTGAGGATCTCGCGCACCAGTATGGTTTCGGTGCCCTGACGCAAGGCGTCTTCGGTGAGCTCGACCGAGACGTGAATCCGTGCCGCCTTGACCTGCAACCCGACGAACCCCGACACCAGGACCAAAAAGATCACCGGTATCAAGAACGACACGGGCGCGCCGCTCCAGATCTCGATCAGGATCATCGCGCCCGCGGCCACCGGCCCCCACGCCACCCACCACCAGCTGGCGCCCGGTTCATAGAACAACGGCTTGGGCTCGGCGCCCCTCACTGTCGGCTGTGATGTCAAAGCACGCCCCATCTCACGAAAGCCAACCGGCCGCGTCCGCGGCCCAATACGTCAGCACGATATCGGCTCCGGCACGGCGGATGCTGGTCAACGACTCGAGTGCCGCCACCCGCTCGTCGATCCAATTGTTCGCGGCTGCAGCGCAAATCATGGCGTACTCGCCCGAGACTTGGTAGGCCGCCACCGGCACCGGCGAGACGTCCGCCGCGGCGGCCACCACGTCGAGGTAACCCATCGCGGGTTTGACCATGATGATGTCCGCGCCCTCGTCGAGGTCCAGCCTGATCTCGCGCAGCGCCTCGCGGAAGTTTCCCGCCTCCTGCTGATAGGTGCGCCGGTCCCCGGACAGGCTGGAACTGACCGCTTCCCGGAAGGGACCGTAGAACGCCGAGGCGAACTTCGCCGCGTAGGCCAAGACCACCACATCGGTGAAACCCGCGGCGTCCAGGCCGTCGCGGATCGCCGCCACCTGACCGTCCATCATCCCGCTCGGCCCCACCACGTGCGCGCCCGACTCCGCCTGTGCGACAGCCAGTTTCACGTACCGAGCCAGGGTCGCATCGTTGTCGACCCGGCCCCTGGCGTCCAGCACGCCGCAGTGGCCGTGGTCGGTGAACTCGTCCAGGCAGGTGTCGGCCATCAGCACCGTCGCGTCGCCGAGATCCTTGGCCAGGTCCCGCAGGGCGAGATTGAGGATGCCATCGGGGTCGGTGCCCGCCGACCCCGTCGGGTCCTTGTCCTCGTCGCGCGGCACGCCGAACAGCATCAGCCCCCCGACCCCGGCGTTGACGGCATCGGCCGCGGCGCTGCGCAGCGAGTCGCGGGTGTGCTGCACGACGCCGGGCATCGACGCGATCGGCCGCGGCTCGTCGATACCGTCGGCGACGAACATCGGCAGCACCAAATGCCTTGGCTCCAAGGACGTTTGCGATACCAAGCGACGCAACGCGGGGGTGGAGCGGAGCCGACGCGGGCGCTGCCGCGGAAATGCGCTCATCAGCGGCGACCCGTCGCGCCCGGCTCCGCCCTCGTGTGGCGACCCGTCCCCCGCAAGCGGGAGGTGCCCCCAGCGCCCGGCTCCGCCGCGCTTGCGATCACCACGGCCGCGCTTGCGATCGCCGCAACCACTAGCGCCTGCGGCTCTTCTTACGCGGCGGTGGCAGCGCACCCTCGGCGCGCAACCGCGCGGCGTGCTCGGCCAAAGCGTCGACCAGCGGACCGACCGCGGCCGTTTCCGGCTGCACGTCCACCCGCAAACCGAATTCGGCGGCGGTCTCGGCGGTCTTGGGACCGATGCAGGCGATGATCGTCCGCGCGTGCGGCTTGCCGGCGATGCCGACCAGGTTGCGCACCGTGGAGCTGGAGGTGAAGCACACGGCGTCGAACCCGCCGGTCTTGATCATCTCCCGCGTCTCCGCCGGCGGCGGGGCCGCCCGCACCGTCCGGTAGGCGGTGACGTCCTCGATCTCCCAACCGCGTTCGCGCAGCCCCTCGGCCAGCGTCTCGGTGGCGATGTCGGCCCGCGGCAGCAGAACGCGGTTCACCGGGTCGAAAATGCTGTCGTAGGGCGGGAAGTCGTCCAGCAGACCCAGCGACGACTGCTCCCCGGCCGGCACCAATTCGGGGCTGATCCCGAAGGCACGGACCCGATCGGCCGTGGACTCGCCGACACAGGCGATCTTCACGCCCGAGAAGGCCCGGGCGTCCAAACCGAACTCGCCGAACTTCTCCCACACCGCGCGCACCGCGTTGGTGGAGGTGAACACCACCCACTGGAAACGACCGTCGACCAGGCCCTTGACGGCCCGCTCCATCTGGGCGGGGCTGCGTGGCGGCTCGACGGCGATGGTAGGCACCTCGATCGGCAGCGCACCGTAGGACGTCAGCCGCTCGCTCATCTCGCCGGCCTGATCCTTGGTGCGCGGCACCAACACGGTCCAGCCGTAGAGGGCGCGGCTCTCCCACCAGTTCAGCTTCGCCCGGCTGGCCACCGTCTTGCCGATGGTCACCACCAGCGGTCCGGTCAACGGGCCCGCCGGGTCGGTCGCGCCCAGCACGGCCGAGTCGGTCAGACCGCCCAGTGTGGTCTCGATCGAACGCTGCTGGCAGGTGGTGCCGTGTGCGGTCACCACGCACGGAGTGGTCTCGGCCAGCTCGTGCTCGATCAGGGTGCGCGCCGCGTCGGCCAGATGCGACGTGGTCGCCTGCAGGATCAGCGGGCCGGGCGCAGCGGCCAAGGCATCCCAGTCCACGTGTGGGTCGCGGACGTCGGCAACGGTGTGCGACGAGCCCAGCGGCAGCCCCGCGTAGGTGGGCACGGAGTCCGTGGGAGCCAGGCCGGGCACGATCTCGATGTGCAGGTGGCTCCGCGCGACGGCGTTCACCTCGGTAATGACCGCGTCGACCGTCAGCGGATCCCCAGCCACCAGCCGCACCACGTCGGCGCCGGTGCGGGCCTCGGCGGTCAGCGTCTTCGCCACCTCGGCGGGCTCGCCGAGCGCCGGACGGACGTCGGGGCCGGCCGATATCACCGCGGGTTGCTCCGGGCCGGTGGCGGCGTCGCCTCCACCAGCGGGGGCTTCGGCGGGCGCCGGGCCCGAAACCGGTGGCAGGTCTTTGCCGATCAGCGCCAGCACCGGCTCCGGCACGTCGGGGTCGGTGAACACCAAGGCGGCGTTCGCCAATACCGTGGCGGCCCGGGTAGTCAGGAGTCCCGGATCGCCGGGACCTGAACCCACGTACGTGATGCGGCCGGGTCTCGGCTTGCGCCCTCGCGTCGTCATTGTCGCTCCCACGTCACTCGCAATTAATTTCCTCGTGCCGGGTCCTGCCGCGCTTCCTGCATGAGTTCTCGGGCGCCGAGTTCGAACAACTCTGCGGCGACCGAAACCCCCAGCTCACGCGCCCGATCGGCGGTGCCGATGCCGGACGCGCGGATCACGTCGGATCCGTCCAGTGCCGCCACGCACCCGCGCAGCGACAGCTCTTCGAAGACTCGGCCTTCCTCATCGATGGACTCGACCACCTCTGCGATCGCGCCCACCGGTGCGGAACAACCGGCCTCCAGTTCGGCCAACAGGGCTCGCTCCGCAGTGACCGACGCACGCGTGTCGGCGTCGTCCAACTCCGCCAGCACTGCCACCAACTCATCGCCGGCGCGGCATTCGACGGCGAGCGCGCCCTGAGCCGGTGCTGGCAACATCTGCACCGGCTCTAACGTCTCGGTGACATCGTCGAGGCGACCGAGCCGGGCCAGTCCGGCCCGAGCTACCACGATCGCGTCGAGATCACCATTGCTTACCCTGTTCAACCTGGTATCTAGGTTGCCTCGTAGGGGGCGGATTTCCAAACCGAGACCCAATGCTCTAAGCTGCGCGGCCCGGCGCGGGGACGACGTGCCCACCAGCGAACCGGCCGGCAACTCCCCGAGCACCAGCCCGTCGCGGGCCACCACCACGTCGCGGGGGTCGTTGCGCGGCGGGATGGCGGCGATGGTGAACCGCGGGTCGTCCGCGGTGGGCAAATCCTTGTGCGAGTGCACCGCGGCGTCCACCCGGCCGTCGTTGATCGCCTCGCGCAGCGCGGTGGTGAAGGCGCCGACGCCCAGGGTCTCGATGGGCGCCGACGAGCGGTCGCCGGCGGTGCTGATGATCACCAGCTCCGCGGGATGACCGTTAGCGATCAAGGCGTCCCTGACGAGGCCGGCCTGGGTGGTGGCCAAGAGACTGCCCCGGGTACCTATCCGGATCACGTTCGCCAATCGGCTACTCGGCCGACGGTTCTTGCGTTCCGGCGTCGAATCCCGTTGATATGACGGGCAATTCACCTGCGGCGACGGCATCGACGGCGGTCTGGTCGAGTTCGAAGAGTTCACGCAACGCCTCGGCGTAACTGTCCCCGCCGGGGGCGCTGGCGAGTTGTTTGATCCGCACGGTGGGCGCATGCAGCAGCTTGTCCACCACCCGCCGCACGGTGCGCGCCACCTCCTCGCGGTGGGCGCTCTCCAGGCCGGGCAGCCGGTTGTCCAGGCGCAACAGCTCCGCCTCCACCACGTCGGCGGCGCGCTGGCGCAAGGCCGTCACCGTCGGCGTGACCTCGGCCATGCGCTGCCCCGCCAGGTAGGCGGCGACCTCGGCCGCCACGATGTGGCGCGCGGCGTGGACATCGGAGGCCGCGGCGTGCGCCGACGGCTCGTGCTGCACGCGGTCCACGTCGACGACCCAGACACCGGGCAGACCGGCGACCGCGGGGTCCACGTCACGCGGCATGCCCAGGTCGCAGATGACCAGCGGGCGGGTCGACTCGTCGCGGCGCGCGGCGGCCAGCGCATGGTGCACGTCGGCCAGCGTGACGACCGGACTCACCGCGCCTGTGCAGCTGACCATGACGTCGGCGTCGGCCACCGCGTCGGCCAGGCGGTCGAGTGACATCGCGTCGGCCTGCACACCGGATTCGCGGAGTTTGCGGGCCAACCGCTGCGCGCGGGACAACGACCGATTCAGGACGTGCACGTGCCGGATGCCGGCCCGGGTCAGGTGGGCCGCCGCCAGGGCGCCCATCGCTCCGGCGCCGACCAGCACGGCGGTCTTGCCCTGCAGCCCGCCGAGCCGGCGTTCGGCCATGTTCAGGGCGACCGACACCACGGAGGCCCCCGCCGCGTCGATGGCGGTCTCGGAATGCACCCGCTTCCCCACCGACAGCGCCCGCTGGGCCAGCTCATGCAGCACCCGGCCGACCGTGCGGTTGCTTTCCGCGGTGGCATACGCGCGGCGCACCTGGCCGAGCACCTGCTGCTCACCCACGACCGCGGAGTCCAGCCCGCTGGCCACCGCGAACAGGTGCTCGACGGCGGCCTCGCTGTAACGGACGTACGCGTACTTGGTCAGGTCCCCCATGGACATTCCGGAGTGATCCGACAGCACCTGCCCGATTGCCGCCAGCCCGCCGTGGAACGCGTCCACCACCGCGTAGACCTCGACTCGGTTGCACGTCGACAGCACCATCGCCTCGGTCACCAGCGGCGACTGCAACACCCGGTCGACGATCTTGCCCTGATCGGATTCGTCGATGGTGAGTTGTTCCAGGACGGAGACCGGCGCACTGCGGTGCGAAACCCCGAAAAGCAAGACGCTCACGGCAGCATCACCTGGCCAGCTCCCTTGCTTTCTCCAGTAATTGAACTGGTTTCCAAGGTAATCGTTTATCAGGTGGGCTACCAAATAATTGCCCGTTGGCCCTCATCGAGCGAGATCCGCGCGCAGCCGGGGCTCGTCTATATCCCAGTAACTGTGCTCGCGTCCGTCGAGCAGGATCACGGGCAGCCGGTCGCCGAACTCGGCCCGCAGCCCCGGGTTGCCGGCCGAGGCGGCGGCGTCGACGTCGATCGTCGACAGGTCGAAGCCCAGCTCAGCCGCCAATTCGGCGAGCCGGGTGTGTACGCGTTCGCAGATGGTGCAGCCGTCGCGGGTCAACAGCTCCACCTGCGGCCGCCGGGGGGCGTCGGTCATGGCCACCAGTGTGGCACCGGTGACTTGTGAGGCCGCCTACCAGGCGTTATGTTCCGGCTATGGCTGACGAGACCCTGCGGGTTGATCCGGTGGTGATGCAAAGCCATGCCGTCTCCATCGCCGGCGCGGCCGAGCATCTCTCGGCCGAGTTGAGCCGGCTAGACGATCAGGTAAGTCAGATGCTCGGCGGTTGGCAAGGAGCGTCGGGTAGCGCGTACGCCTCGGCGTGGGAGCTTTGGCATCGGGGCGCGCGTGAAGTACAGCTCGGGTTGTCCATGCTGGGCCATCTCGTGGGGCAGGCCGGCGAGGGCTACCAGGCCAACGAGGCCGGATCCGCCCAGGCGGAGCGGGCGGTGCGTGGTGGCTGAGGCGTTCCGGGTGGATCCCCAGGCGTTGGCCGACGCCGTCCAGCGGATGGCGGAGTTTCAGCGCTACGCCGAGGACATGATCGCCGAAATCGATTCTCGCGTAACGCGTTTGCACACCGCGTGGACGGGGCAGGCCGCGGCCGCTCATGCCGAGGCGCACCAGCACTGGGTGCGCGGCGAGGCGATGATGCGTGAGGCGCTGGCGCAACTCGCGAAGGTGGCCACGACCGCGCACGGCAACTACACCGGCGCCATGTCGACGAATCTCGGCATGTGGTCGTGACCAGATGGCGCCGCTGGCGTGTGACCCGACGGCCCTAGACGCCGCCGGTACCGCCGTGCTGGCCGCCGGCGAGTCACTGGGATCGGTGATTTCGACCTTGACGGCGGCATTGGCCGGCAGCGCCGGCATGGCCGGCGACGATCCGGTGGGCGCGGCGTTGGGCCGCTCGTACGACGGTGCGGCGACCAAGTTGTTCGACGCGATGGCCAGCACCCGGAATGGGTTGTGCAGCATCGGCGACGGGGTGCGGGTGTCGGCCCGCAACTACGCGCTGGCCGATGCGCAGTCGGATGTCACGGGCCGGGCCGCGGGTCTGCCGACGCCGCCGGTGACCGCGCCGTTGAGCGTTGGGGCGAAGCCGCCCTCGGCTGTCGGCGCCGGTAGTGGCGCCCCGGCGGGCTGGGGGTGGGTGGCCCCCTACATCGGAATGATCTGGCCCACTGGCGATTCGGCGAAATTGCGGGCCGCCGCGGCGGCGTGGACCAGCGCGGGGGCGAGTTTCATGGCCACCGAGACCGCGGCGGGCGGCGGGACAATGGCCGCCATTGGTGCCCAGCAGATCCCGGAGGGCGCTGCCATCAACAAGGCGTTGTCGGATGCCTCCGAAGCCACCATCAACGTTGCACGCCAATGCCAAACTATCGCCGCCCAGCTCAACAGCTACGCCGCGAAGCTCGACAAGGTACACGCGGCGATCCTGGATCTGCTGTCGCGCATTTGCGATCCGCTGACCGGAATCAAAGAGGTCTGGGAGTGGCTCACCGACGAAGACGAAGACGAGATCAAGAGGATCGCCGACGACATCCGCACGGTCGTCAACAACTTCGCTCAGGAAGCCGAGACGCTGGGCGATCAGATCAACGCCACCATGTCCGCGGCCGCCGCCGCGATAGAGGGAATGAGCCGTTGGGCGGGTAAAGAGTGGGACCACTTCCTGCACGGCACCCAGGTGGGGAGAGTCCTCAACCACGTCGGCCGGTCCCTGAAAGGCGTCGGCGTGGAGGGCTACGACTTTCTCCAGGGCCTCAACCAATTCAGCCCGACCCGCCTTCAATCCGATCCGGTGGGCTTCGTCAAAGACACGTTGGGAATGGTGGAAGGGGAAGCCACTCTGGCGGGGTTGGGCCCCGACGGTCTACACGGTGCCGGCCAGGCGTGGAAAGCGTTGGGTAAAAACATCATCCACTGGGACGATTGGGCCTCACACCCGGACGAAGCATTCGGAAAGACCCTCTTCGACGTCGGAACCTTGGCGCTGCCCGGGGGACCGCTGTCGAAGCTCGGGAAGTGGGGCCGCGACGCCGCCGCTGCGCTCAAGGGCGCACGGCTGCCGGAGGGCGTGAAACCGCCTTCGGTGAAGCCGCCGACGGAGGCACTGCCGACGGGTCCCAAGCCGCCGGAATCGGGACCACCCGCACCCCCGGCCAAGCCGGAGCCCGGCAGGCCCGCACCTCCCGCCGCGGGCAAGCCCACGCCCGGGCCCTCCGACGGCCCTCTTCCGCACAGCCCGACGGAGTCGAAGCCGCCGGTCGGCGAGAAGCCCCCCTCGGGTGAGGCGCCCAAGCCGGCCGCCGCGCCACCCGGTCCGGCTGACAAACCGGCGGTGCCCGCGCCGGCCGAACAGGCGCCACTACCGCACTCGAAGCCAGCCGAGCCGGTGCCAGCCCACGCGCCGGCTGCTCCCGGCGGCGAACCGATCGCGCCACCCAGCGCGGGTCTGCCATCGCCGCCGGAGGCCCACCTGCCGACGCCACCTTCGGTGCCGATGGGTGGCGGGCCTGCCGAAGCAGCGCCTCCCGGCCTCGGTGAAATGCCCCACGGTGGGGAACCGGGTGCGCACCCGCCCGAGATGCCGGGCGGGAGCCACCACGACGGTCCGCCGCTTGGCGATGGCGGCCAGGCGCACCCGCCCGGGGAAGGATCGCCGCACCCGCCCCACGACAACGCCCCGGCACATCAGCCCGGCGAAGGCGATGGGCCACATGATGGCGACGGCCACGCACCGCACGACGGCACGCCTTCAGATGATCCAGCTGATGGACACCTACCGCATACAACACCGTCCGATTTGCAGCCTTGGTATCAAGAGCAGCTAACGCTTGCCGAATCCCCTGAGCGGCTCGTGCGCGACCTCATAGAGCACGGGTGTCCCCGCGATCTTGCCGAATCAGCGCTGCACAGCCCCTATTCAGGAATGACATCGCAAGAAATTCTAGATAACTATTGGAATCACGCTGAAGGGACGTGGAAGTGGCCGCTGGAGAATGGGTTCGCCGATGGGAAATGGCAGACAGCTCGCAGCATCCCAGAAGACGTATGGCTGGACAGAATTGGAGAGGTAAGCGATCAGCGAGGCGATTTTATGGGCGCAGTCGGCGATAGTTATCCTGAACGCAGCCTGGCCCCCGGCTCATCAGGGGATTACCATCGATTCCACGGCACAGGTCAGGAATTACCCGAGGGCTGGCAAGTCAGGTACGGAAGAGTGGGTGATGAGTTTGGCCAGCCAGGCGGTGGAACACAATGGGTGGTTGTTGACAAGAACGGCAAGACTGTTCTGATCAGATGGTTACTTGTAAACGGTTACCTGGCTCTAGGATAGCTCGGCAAGCAAGAAGGGGTGTTCAGAGTTGGCCGAAAACTTCAGCACAGAGGGCGAATATGGTGACTTTATCGCCCATTACAACCTTTGGCGCAAGATTGCCAACAACGCCGGCGACGGACCCTACGACGAAGCGGAGAGACAAGGTGACCGTCTATACTTCCGCTCTGACTACTCAAGGAAAGTTGAAAAATGGCCCGAATGGGCGGAGCAAGGCGACTGGGGAGCTTGGATAATCGCGCGCACACAGCTGGGTTACTTCAGCGTTTTAAGCTCGTTGAAGCACGAAAGAGCGTCGCAGCGGGATGAGGAAGTCAGGGTATTGTTTTCAACATTCTCGGACGCAGGAAAATACATCATTATGCGCGTTGCAGATAGCGCCCGCGTGAGCCTTCGTTTACAAACGCAATTCGTCAAATGGAACCACAGCGGCCTCGACCCTCGTATAGCGATCGAGGCCGCGGATCCGGACGTTATCAATCTTCTCAAAAGCGAGTACCCTGGTCTTGAAGAAGGCTTTGCGGAGCAATATCTCAAACGCTACACGCTCACAACACGGCCCGATTCGTATGGATTTGCATTCCCCGAAGACGAGCCAAGAATGCAAGTCCTGCTTTTATCGTTCGAGGAGTTAACCGAGGCGCTGCTCGAAGGTATCCCCGAAGACATCGCTTTAATCGCGCGATCCCAGGATAATGAGTATTAAGCGTATACGAAACGTATGGCTGATTACACGCTCGACCTCACCACGATCCCACCATTCCTGCACCGACTCGTAAAGTACTGGTACGAGTGGGAGGAAATCTATCTGCGCCGTCAAGGCCGCTCGCCCGGCGACGCTCAGCGACAGCCAAGGGGATGGGAATCTCAGGAGCAAATTTTCTGGGGAAGACGGACGCCCAAAATGACGGGCAGCCACGAGTTAGCCTTCATTGACGACGGCGATGTATCTTACTATTTGACTTGGAAGGGTGGGCAATTTTTCATCGATAGCGAAGAACGGGGTTCGCGGCGTACCTACTGGATGTTCAGAAACTACGGCGACGCCGAAAAATACTTGGCATTTTTGATTAGTCAGATGGCTCGCCCTGGGAAGTACACCAATTCTCCCAGCTTCCGCTGGTATCGAGAGGGTCTTAATCCCGTGGTCTCGCTCAGTAAGCCCGATCCGGCCAATTATCCTGGGCGCGTCAGCATGACGGTCGATGACGAACCGAGTGATCGGGGATGGATGCCAGAGCATGGTGCGATCGCGGCGTCACATCTGATCGTTCTAACTTTCGAGGATCTCGATTCCGTGCTGCGCCAAGGCGTTCCGTCCGATTGGTTCACACTCAACATTCGCAGCGCCTGAGCACCTGCCCCACACAGAATCTCCCCAGCGAGCGTCACGCTACCTTCACACTCGGCGTCGAGTGTGCGGCTGGCTTCACACTCGGCGGCACGGCATAGCTGACGCCCCCAGGCCATCTCCCCGATAGGGTTGAACATCGGGACCCACTGGGTCGCCAGGCAACACAGCGATCTAGGAGGTTTGGCGATGACTTCCTCTGACCCGGTCAACGGGGACCTCAGCCGCGTTGACTTGGAGTCGTTGGCCGCCGACGCCAGCGCCGCCCGCGCGCTGGAAGGCCTGCGGGAGGAAACCGCCGACGAGGACCGCCCGCAGCCGCCGGTCGACCTGACCGCGGCCGCCTTCTTCGACGTGGACAACACGCTGGTGCAGGGCTCCTCGGCGGTGCACTTCGGCCGCGGTCTCGCGGCGCGCAACTACTTCACCTACCGCGACGTGCTCGGCTTCATCTACGCCCAGGCCAAGTTCCAGATCCTGGGCAAGGAGAACAGCAACGACGTCGCCGCCGGCCGGCGGAAAGCGCTCGCCTTCATCGAGGGCCGCTCGGTCGAACAACTGGTGGCTCTGGGCGAGGAGATCTTCGACGAGATCATCGCCGACAAGATCTGGCCGGGCACCCGCGAGCTGACACAGATGCACCTCGACGCGGGCCAGCAGGTCTGGCTGATCACCGCCACGCCGTACGAACTCGCGGCGACCATCGCGCGGCGGCTCGGCCTGACCGGCGCCCTGGGCACCGTCGCGGAGTCCGTCGACGGGGTGTTCACCGGCCGGCTGGTCGGCGACATCCTGCACGGGACCGGAAAGGCGCACGCCGTCCGGTCGCTGGCGATCCGGGAGGGCCTCAACCTCAAACGGTGCACCGCCTACTCCGACAGCTTCAACGACGTGCCCATGCTGTCGTTGGTGGGCACCGCGGTCGCCATCAACCCGGACGCGCGGCTGCGCACCCTGGCCCGCGAACGCGGCTGGGAGATCCGCGACTTTCGCACCGCCCGCAAGGCCGCCCGAATCGGGGTCCCGTCGGCCCTGGCGCTCGGGGCGGCCGGTGGCGCACTGGCCGCGGTAGCATCCCGGCGGCAATCGCGCTGATAGGCTGCGCCGCTGAGACCTATTCGAGCGGAGAGCGACAGCGGTATGACAATCCCCAAGGGAGCCGAAGGGCTCATCGGCAGCCATTACCGGGCGCCGGATTACTTCCTGGTCGGCCGCGAGAAGATTCGGGAGTTCGCGCTCGCCATCAGGAACGACCATCCGACGCACTTCAGCGAGGCCGACGCCGCCGCCGCCGGGTATGACGCGCTGGTGGCCCCGCTCACCTTCCTCGCCATCGCGGGTCGGCGCGTGCAGCTGGAGATCTTCACCAAGTTCAGCATCCCGATCAACATCGCGCGAGTCATGCACCGCGACCAGAAATTCAAGTTCCACCGGCCGATCGTCGCCGGGGATAGGCTTTATTTCGACACCTACCTAGACTCTGTCATTGAGTCCCATGGCGCCGTGATCACAGAGATCCGCAGCGAGGTTACGGATGCCGAGGGCAAACCGGTGATCACCAGTACAGTCACGATGCTGGGGGAAGCCGCAAACAACGAAACCGACCACGAAGCAACCGTCGCGGCGGTCGCGTCCATATCAGCGGGAAAGTAGGTTCGAATCTATGACTTCACAGGGGGAAACGGGTAGCACCCAGCTCAAGCCGCCGGTCGAGAAGGTCCGGTCCCACTACGACAAGTCGAACGAGTTCTTCAAGCTCTGGCTCGACCCGTCGATGACCTACAGCTGCGGATACTTCGACGAGAACCCGGACCCGCAGAATCTGACCAAGACGCTGGAAGAGGCGCAGTACGCCAAGCGCAAGCTGGCCCTGGACAAGCTGAAACTCGAGCCCGGCATGACGCTGCTCGACATCGGCAGCGGCTGGGGTTCGACCATGCGGCACGCGGTGGCCGAGTACGACGTCAACGTCATCGGCCTGACGCTCAGCGAGAACCAGTACGCGCACTGCGTGGCCGAGTTCGAGAAGATGGACAGCCCCCGCCGCAAGGAGGTGCGGATCCAGGGCTGGGAGGAATTCCCCGGCGACGTACCGATCGACCGCATCGTGTCGCTGGGCGCGTTCGAGCACTTCGCCGACGGAGCGGGCGACGCCGGGTACGAGCGTTACGCCACCTTCTTCAAGAAGTACTACGACCTGCTGCCCGACGACGGCCGGATGCTGCTGCACAGCATCGTGGTGCCCACCGCCGAGGAGGGCAAAGCGATGGGCTTGCAGGTGAACATGACCCTGCTGCGGTTCATCAGCTTCATCCTGAAGGAGATCTACCCGGGCGGAAAGTTGCCCCAGGTCAACCTGGTCGACAAATACGCGACGGATGCGGGTTTCAAGATCGAGCGCCACCACTTCATCGGGAAGAACTACGTGCCGACGCTGACCGCCTGGGGGGATGCCCTCGAGGCCCACAAGGAGGAGGCGATTGCCCTGAAGGGGCAGGAGACCTACGACATCTACCTGAAGTACTTGCGGGGCTGCTCGGACCTGTTCCGCGACGGCTACACCAACGTCTGCCAGTTCACAATGGTCAAGTAATCCAAGCGCAAAACGCCCCGAAGCCGTTGGCTCCGGGGCGTTTCGCGTTAGGAGGGGTTCAGCCGAAGAAGATGTTGCGCCGGCCGGCGAGCAAGCGGTACAGCGTCTGCTGGATCGTCTCGCGGACCTGATCGGTCAGCTCGAAGGTGACCATCGGGTCCTCGGCGTCGGAGGCGGCGTAGTCGTTGGTGTAGATGGGCTCACCGAACGCGATGCGCCACTTCGACGGCAGGGGCACCAGACCCGCCGGCCCCGCCAGCGGGAACAGCGGCGTGACCGGGAAGTAGGGCAGGCCAAACAGCCGGGCGAGCAGCTTCACATCGGTCAGCATCGGATAGATCTCTTCCGAACCGATGATCGAGCAGGGGACGATGGGCGCCTTGGTGCGCAACGCGGCCGTCACGAAGCCCCCGCGGCCGAACCGCTGCAACCGGTAGCGGTCCTCGAAGCGCTTCCCCAGGCCCTTGTAGCCCTCCGGGAAGACGGCGGTCAGTTCGCCGGCGGCGAGCAGCCGGTGCGCGTCCGTCGTGCAGGCCATGGTGTGGCCCGCCTTGCGGGCGGCCTCACCCACCACGGGCAGGTCGAACACCATGTCGGCGGCGAGCAACCGCAGGTCTCGCTGGGCGGGATGCTCGTCGTGGACGGCCACCGACAACATCAGCCCGTCGAACGGCAACACCCCGGCATGGTTGGCCACCACCAACGCGGCCCCGTCGCTCGGCAGGTTTTCTATTCCGCTGACTTCGACCCGGAACCACGACCGGAAGAAGAACCTCAGCAACGGCCGGACGATCGCGCTGTTGAAGTGCGGATCGAAGCCGAACTCGTCGACGGTGTAGTCACCCGTGATGCGCTGACGCAGGAAGCCGGCAACGGCGGCGACGCGCTGAGCGAGTTCGTTGAGCGGGGCCTCCGCCGACCCCGCGCCCGCGGCACGCCGATGCTCGTCGATCTCGCGGACGACGGCGGCGATCTGTTCGGCTGAGGCCCGACCGTGCGGGTCCGAAAGCAAGGAAGGATGCTGGCGAGCCGACTCCGCCCGCTGATCGGCTCTTTTACGCGCCGCTACCCGACCCCGATTTGTATGCAGTGGAATGACATTGGCTCTGGTTTCACCAGCCACGATACCTACCTGACCCCACCCCACGGAACTGGATTTCGGCTACCCCAGCGCTGAGCTAAAGATATGGCGCGACCCTCCAGGGAGCGTACCCGATCTGGGTCGATAATGGGAGTCATGCCGCGGCCGCGGACGTAGTCGTCGAAAGCCTCCGCCGTCGTCCATTTCGGCTGGTACCCGAGCTCCGTTCGCATCCGGGTGGTGTCCATGACCCGGCCGTAACTCAGGTAGGCGAACTGATCGCGGCTGATCTCGTTGTAGCGGTTGGCCCGCCTCAGCGAATCGAGCGCCCAGACGCCAAAACCCGGTACCGGCAACGGAATCCGGCCGGCCCGGCGGATCGCCTGCGACAGCATGATGATCCCGTCGGCGCCGATGTTGAAGGTGCCGGCCTTGCCGGCCATCGCCGCGCGCTCCAATGCGCCCAGCGCATCCTGCTCGTGCAACAGCTGAAGGCGCGCGTCGCGGCCGAACATCGTGGGCACCAGCGGCCCTGCCAGGTACCGCGACAGCGTGGTGTCCATGGCCGGCCCGATCATGTTGGCCAGCCGCAGGATCGTCACGGCGATATCGGGGCGGCGCCGGCCCAGGCCGCGCGCGTAGGCCTCGATGTCGAGACTGTCCTTGGCGAAACCTCCGCGCAGCGGCCGGCGGCTGGTGCTGTCCTCGGTGAACATCACCGGATCGTGAGCGCTCGACCCGTACACCTCGGACGTCGACTTGAGCACGACGCGGCGCACCGAGGGCGCCTTCTGGCAGGCCGCGAACAGCTGCATCGCGCCCATCACGTTGATTTCCTTCAACGCCGCGGTACCCCCGGACCGCGGGGCGTACGACGCGGCCGCCGCGTGCACCACGGTGTCGACGTCGCCGTTGCGAATCACCTTGGCGATGAAGGGGTTGCGGATGTCGGCACGCACGAACTCCGCGCGGCCCATGCGGCGCAGCATGTCCTTGCTGGGCGCGATCGCGTCAACCGCGATAACCGCGTTGATCATCGGGTTCTGCGCGAGCCGAGCGGTCAGGTAGCCGCCCAAAAACCGGCACGCACCGGTAACCAGCACAACCTTGGGGTAGTGCACCGTGTTGCTCGCGGTGTCGCCGGTACCGGCGCCATCCCCACTCGACTGATCCACCCAAACAGCCTATCCGCCGGGAGAGACCGCAGCGCTACGCCGCGGGCGGGCCTACTTGCCGAGTTTTCTGCGCTGCACCCGCGTGCGGCGCAACAACTTGCGGTGCTTCTTCTTGGACATGCGCTTGCGCCGCTTCTTGATTACTGAACCCATGAACTCCGCTATCTGACCCGTGACCTGCTTGCAGGATTGACCCGGACACTTTACCCGGCTGGACGCATCGAACACCAAACCGGCGTCGACGACCGCCGAGTCAAGAGCGAAGTGCTGTTTCGGGTCAGCCCGCGTCGAAGTAAGACGTCTCCAGCATGTCGTGCACCGCCTTGGCGTGCACCCGGAAAGACCGCCCGACCCGGACCGCGGGCAGCTCGCCGTTGTGCACCAGCCGGTACACCGTCATCTTGGAGACCCGCATCAACGCCGCCACCTCGGCAACCGTCAAGAATTGTGTCCTGCCCTGGCCCTCGCCGGAACCGGCGTCCCGCTTACCAGCAGAATCTCGCGCCGATGGCCCGTTCGTAGACGTCATCGCAACCCAATCGTGTCAGGCCCGCGCAATGCCAGCGGCTTCCCCTCCGCTGGCACCCACACGTGCATACAAAGAGGAGAATAGCGGGACTAATGGGGTTACTGGTACTGGTGGGGGACAATCAGTTTAAAATTCTTGGATTACTCCGATGTAATTCTTAGCTGCTCAGAGCGCATTTTGGCGGCCTGAACGGCCGCATCGACAGCCGCCCGCAACCCACCCTTTTCCAGTTCGCGAAGCCCCGCGGCGGTGGTGCCACCGGGTGAGGTAACGGTCGCCCGCAGCTGGGTCGCCGTGGCGTCCACCCGCAACCCGGGCGCCTCCCCCTCGCCCGGCTGCCGCTCGGCGTCCATCCGTTCCAGCAGCATGGCCGCGGACCCGGCCATCGTCTGCGCCGTCAGGTCGGCGGCCACGTCCCGGCTCAGGCCCGCGGCGACCCCGGCGTCCACCAGGGCCTCGACCATCAGGAAGAAGTACGCCGGGCCGGAGCCCGACAGAGCCGTCACAGCGTCCATCTGGCCTTCCGGCACGGTCAGCACGCCGCCGACCGAGTCGAACAGGGCCGATACCCCCTCGAGCTGCGGGACGGTGACGAACCGGCCCTTGGCCAGCGCCGTCACCCCGGCGCCGACCAACGCCGCCGCGTTCGGCATCGCGCGGACCACCGGCGTTCCGGCCGGGAGCTTCGACTCGAAATACGAGATGCTGATGCCGGCCGCGACGGTCACGAACACCTGCTCGGCACTGTCACTCTCGGACGCGGCGGCCGCCTTCGCCAGCTCCGCCATCACGGGCTCGACGTCGCCGGGCTTCACCGCGACCACGACGAAGGACGCGTTCTCCACCGCGTCGGCCACCGAAGTGATCAACACCGAATAGGTGTCGGCCAGATACTGGGCGCGTTCCGGAACGCGTTCGGCGACCACCAGGTCTTTCACCTGCCGGCCCGCGCGGAGCAGACCCGACAGCAGTGCCTCCCCGATACTGCCGCCACCGATGATCGCGATTCTTGCCATGCCCGACAGCATCGCAGACAGCGGCGGCTACCCGGCGGCAGGGACCAACGCCAATTGGCGGGCTTGCACCACCAGCCGGCCCAGGCTGTCGACGACGGTGTGGTCCTCGTCGAACCAGTCATGCCCGATCTCGGTGCACGTGGCGATGATTCGCAACCACCCATCGGCGGGCAGTCCGCGCAGAAAGGCGGTCAGCTGGACGGTGGGAGCCCAGCCGGTGCGCTCCACGGCGAAGGTGACCGGGGCGGACAGGTCCCCGCACATGAGCGCGAACAGCGCGTCCGGAGCCACCCCGCGCGGGCGCGCCCACATCTGGATCACCGGCGGGCCGCCGCCGGCTGACGGCCCCAGCGTCGACAGCACCGGCCGCACATCGCAGCCTTCGCCGAGGTGCACCAGGCCGGCCAAGGGATGGCCGAGCCCGATAGGCGCGATGTCGTCGGGGGGCTCTGGCGCCATCAGGCCCACGACAGGGTTGGCCGACAGCAGCGGCTTGGCATCACCGTCGGGCGGAAAGTGTTCCGGCTCGCCGAGATTGACCACAGCGTGCACCGCGGTGCGGTCACCCTGAGTGAGCTCGACGTCCACGACGCTGATCCGGCGGCCGCGCTTGCGGATCGAGGTCACCAGCCGCATCGGGCCCGGATCGGGGGCCCACAGGAAGCTCGCCGACACCGCGACGGGCTGCTGGGCCGGTTCGAAGCCGGCCGGCGATTGTGCGCCGCAGGCGGTGCGGGCGGCGTTGGCGCAGAGCGCGAGCATCGCGCCGCCGTGCACCTTCGGACCGATGGTCCAGTGCTTGTTGAGCTCGCCCTCAAAGACGCCGGGGCCAACCTCCCGCAATGCCATTGCGGTGGTGAATAACGCGTTCATGGTCTCCTGGGTGATCAGCGCAGCAGGTGCGTGCGGGCGAACTGCAACGATTCGGCGAGCATGCTTTCGCGCTCATTGGCGCTGCGCGCGCTGGACGTGGACACCTCCAGGATGACGTGGCCGGCGAAGTGGCTGCCGGCCAGCATCTGGCACACCTCGGCGGTGGGCTGCGTGCCACGGCCGGGGACCAGGTGCTCGTCGGCGGGCAGGCCGCTGCCGTCGCACAGGTGCAGGTGGACCAACCCGCCGCCCATGCGCTGCGCCATGTCCAGCGAGTCGCTGCCGGCGGTCGCGGTGTGGGACAGGTCCAGCGTGTAGTGCTCGTGGTTGCCGTCCAGCGGGTCGTACGAGGGCGCGAACGCCGATATCGCCGGCCCCGGGCCGCCGCCGCGCCGGCGCATCCGCTCCAACGATTGACCGGACCCGAAGAACCGGTCCGCGCGGAACGGGAACATGTTTTCCACCGCGATCATCACGTCGCTCGACGCTTCCAGCTCGGCGACCTGGTCGCTGAATCCCTCGGCGTAGCGACGCTGCCAGCGAAACGGCGGGTGCACGACGACGGTCTGCGCGCCGAGTTGCTCCGCCGCCCGCACGCTGCGGTCCAGCTTGGGAATCGGGTTGGCGCCCCACACCCGCTGCGAGATGAGCAGGCAGGGCGCGTGCACCGACAACACCGGGACGCGGTAGCGCCGGGACAGCTTCTGGACGGCGTCGACGTCCTGGCTCACCGACTCGGCCCACACCATCAGTTCGACACCGTCGTAGCCGAGCCGGGCCGCGTACTCGAAGGCGGCCTCGGCCCGCAATGGGTACACCGAAGCCGTCGAAAGTCCGACTTTGATAGCTGGGCGCAACGGTCTGTGTGGTTCCGGGTCCGCCTAGCCCGACTGCAGCGACAGCGCCAGCGGGCCCAGGGTGATCAGTGACCCCACCGCGACCGCGATCAGCGTGCTGGCGATGTCCTCGGTCTTGCGCACCACCCGAACGCCGGCGACCAGTCCCAGGATCACCAGCACCGAGAGCACCAAGGCCACGATGCTGTTCCAGCGCCACAATTGGTCGAAGGCGACGAACAATCCCGCGCCGAAGGCGACGGCCAGAATGGACTGGAATACGACCAAGCTGCCGCGCCACAGCGACTCGAGCCTGCCCTGTGCCGGGTGAATGTCGGTGGCCGCGTCCGCGCGCCCGGTCTCCTCGTGGAGCTCGCGCTCCTCGTCCCCGACGAATCCGGTGGCCAGCGGGTCGGCGTCGTCTTCGGCCTCGTCGGTCTCGGTCCGCAGGAAGGAACGCACGTATGCGGAGTCCTCCAGGACGGGCTCGGCGTCGCGCACCTCCGAATCCATCACGTCCACCGGGAGATCGCTGTAGTGATCCAGCGGGTCGGGATTCATGCCCTCGGCGCCCGACTGCCCGGTGCCGTTGGTCTCCCCCGCCTCGACGTGGCTCAGGGGACGCGGGTACGCGCTGCGCTCAGGCCCCGCCGCCTTCCTGGGTTGCGACGGCGACTTGGGCCAGCGCGGCTCCGGCTGCGACCAGTAAGCGGTGGCCGGCTTGTCTTCGGTTTGCTGCTCGGGGGCGGCAACGACGGGTTCGGCGGTGGGCCGTTCGGCGGTCCGGGGGTCCTCGTCGTCGTCCCGGATGACCGGAATCTCGCCGGTCAGCTCGGCGACGGTCACCGCGTCGCTGTCGCCGCGCCGCCGGCGCCGCCGACGCGTGACCGCAGGGGCACCGATGGTTCCGTTCTTGGCCAGAAGTTCGGCCACCGAAATTGGCCGAGTGCCGGGGCTCTCGGTCTCGGAATGTGGTCCGGTCATGCTTTGTCGCCTCTCGATCGGTTCCCGTCCCGATCACCTGCCTGGCCTCCAGCATCGCGCACGGACCGCCTCATGAGGGGCGTTCCGTCGGCTTCGCTGTCGAGTTTGCGCAAGATGAGACCTTCCCGTAATGCCCACGGGCAGATATCCACCGATTCGATCGACAGCGCTCGCATACTCGCCTCCGCCACCAGCGCGCCCGCCACAATCTGCGGCGCCCGCTCGGCGCTCACCCCTTCCAGTTCGGCCCGGTCAGCGGTCGTCATCCTAGAGATGAAAGATATGAGTTGCCTGAGGCCGTTTGCTGTGAGCGTCCTTTTCGCCCGCGGTCCGGCCGCCGACGGCGCCGCGCCGGTGAGCCGTGCCAGGGAGCGGAACGTCTTCGACGTCGCCACCGCCAGGTCGGGGGCGCCGGCTTCCAGCACGGTCACTGCGGAATCGGCGAGCTCGGCGTCCAGCCAGTCCCGCAGCATCCCCACCCGGCGCCGGCCGGGCGGGTCGTCGGGCAGCCATTCGCGGGTCAAGCGGCCGGCACCCAGCGGCAGGGACAGGGCAACCTCGGGCTCCTCGTCGACGCCGCTGGACATTTCCAGCGAGCCGCCGCCGATGTCGAGGTTGATGATCCGCCCCGCGCTCCACCCGTACCAGCGGCGCACGGCCAGAAAAGTCAGCCGCGACTCGTCGACGCCACTGAGCGCCTCCAGCTCGACACCGGTTTCTTTGCGGACGCGGCTCAGCACGTCGTCGGAATTCACCGCGTCGCGCAGCGCGGACGTGGCGAAGGCCATCAGCTCGGCGCAGCCCGAGCTGTCCGCGATCTTGGCGAACTCGTCGATGGTGGAGATAAGTTTCTCGGCGCCGCGCTTGGTGATCTTGCCCGAGCTGTCGATGGACTCGGCGAGGCGCAGGGTGGCCTTGGTCGAACTCATGGGCGTGGGATGCCCACCACGGTGCGCGTCAACCACCAGCAGATGCACCGTGTTGCTGCCCACGTCGAGTACGCCCAATCGCACGGGAAACAACCTAGTCGGCAACGATGCGGCCCGCTGTGGAGGTTGCCGATGTTGCACCGTCGGGCCCCGAGTGTCAGCGGGCCGAAGAGCCGGAATCGTCGACTAACGTGGACCCGTGGCGAATCCCTATCCGGAGCCTGGGCACGAGGTCGAACTCGACTTCGCTCGTGAGTGGGTGGAGTTCTACGACCCGGACAATCCCGAGCACCTGATCGCGGCCGACCTCACCTGGCTGCTGTCACGCTGGACATGCGTGTTCGGCACGCCCGCCTGCCACGGCACGGTTGAGGGACGGCCGGACGACGGATGCTGCTCGCACGGGGCGTTCTTATCCGACGACGACGACCGCGCCCGGCTCGACGACGCCGTGCAGCAGCTGACCGACGAAGACTGGCAGTTCCGCGAAAAGGGCTTGGGCCGCAAGGGATATCTGGAGCTCGATGAGCACGACGGACAGCCCCAGTACCGCACCCGCAAACACAAGGACGCCTGCATCTTCTTGAACCGGCCCGGCTTCCCCGCCGGCGTCGGTTGCGCGCTGCACAGCAAGGCCCTCAAGCTGGGCGTCGCGCCGTTGACCATGAAGCCCGACGTCTGCTGGCAGTTGCCCATCCGGCGCAGCCAGGAGTGGGTGACGCGGCCCGACGGCACCGAAATCCTCAAAACCACTGTCACCGAATTCGATCGGCGCGGCTGGGGTTCCGGGGGTGCCGATCTGCATTGGTACTGCACCGGCGACCCGGGCGCCCATGTCGGCGCCAAGCAGGTGTGGGAGAGCATGGCCGACGAGCTCACCGAGCTGCTCGGCGCCAAGGCCTATGCGGAGCTGGCGGCGATGTGCAAGCGCCGCAGCAAGCTGGGGCTCATCGCGGTCCATCCAGCGACTCGCCTCGCCGAGTAGCCTCAGTCTTGCTGTAAGACAAGATCATTCGCTGTGCGCTGGCGCGCAGGTATTCCTCCACCGCAGCGGCGGCCGCAGCCTCGTCGCCCGACAGCACGGCGTCGGTGATGGCACTTAGGCCGGCGACCACCGGCGCGGCGTCGTCATAGGCGGCGGTGAGGTCATGCTCGCGGCCGCCGAAGGCGTGCTCGACCCAGCGGTACAGCAACACGAGCGCGCGGTTGCGGCTGTGATGAATGAGCACCCGGAAGTAGGCGAGGTCGGCGGCCTGGCGCGCGGCGGCGCTGTCGGCCTCGCGGACCGCGGCCAACGCGGCACGTAGGGCCTCGGCATCCCCGGGGGCACCGCGCCGCGCGGCCGACCGGCCGATCAACGGGCCCAGGGCGGCCCGGATCTCGAACAGCTCCACCAGGAACTCGGGGCCCAGTCTGCGGACCAGCGCCTCGACCACCGCGGGGTGGGTGAGCGCCTGCGGGTCAGCGACCACGTTGCCGCTGCCATGCCGGGCCTCGATCAGACCCATCTGCTGCAGCCTGGCCAGACCTTGCCGCAGGGACGTGCGGTTGACGCCGAGCTGTTCGGCCAGTTCGCGCTCGGGCGGCAAGGCCGAACCGGGCGGAAACGCGCCGTCGAGGATGGCGTCGGTGATGGACGCGGCGATCTGTTCATCGACGCGTTGGCGGTCGGGCGGGCGCAGCGGACTTGACTGGTTCATTGGCTCAACCAATATAGTGGACGGATCCACGGAAGGTGAGGCATGGACGGCGAGATGCGATCGGCAGTGGCCCCGCGCTGGCGCGGCAAGGCCGGGCGCCTGGAAGTCTGGTACGCCACCCTCTCGGATCCGGTGACCCGCGCCGGGCTGTGGGTGCACTGCGAGACGGTGGCCCCGCTGTCCCGCGCCGAGGATGCCTACGCGCACGGTTGGGCCACCTGGTTCGCCCCCGACGGGCCACCCCGCACCGAGCGGTTCGGACCAGTGCCCGCTCGTCCGGCGACCGGCCCCTGGTGGTTCGACGCCGACGGCGTCCGCGTGGGCGACGAACGGCTGAGCGGACGCGCCGGATCACTCGCCTGGGATCTGTCGTGGGCCGACACCGGCGCACCGCTGTGGACGTTTCCCCGCGCCGCCTGGGAGCGCGAGCTGCTGCCGGGCGCCCAGGTCGTCCTCGCCCCCACCGCCGACTTCACCGGCTCACTGACCGTCAACGACGCCGCCGCGCGCATCGAGGGGTGGCGCGGCGGCGTCGCCCACATCTACGGCCACGGCAATGCCAAGCGCTGGGGATGGGTCCATGCCGACCTCGGCAATGGTGACGTGTGCGAAGCGGTCACCGCCGTGTCGCACAAGCCGGGCCTGAACAGGCTGGCACCGCTGGCGTTCATCCGGTTTCGCATCGACGGAAAGGACTGGCCCGCAAGCCGGCTGCCGTCACTGCGGATGCGGACGACGCTCGGTCTGGCGCACTGGCAGCTGGAGGGACGCATCGGCGGTCGCCGGGTGCTCATCCGGATCGACCAGCCGGCGGAGCGGTGCGTGAGCCTGCAATACACCGATCCCGACGGCGGCAAGGCGGTGTGCACCAACACCGAACAGGCCGACGTCCACATCGAGATCGATGACCGGCACTGGTCGGTGCTGGGCACCGGGCACGCCGAAGTGGGCCTGCGCGGTGCCGCGGCACCCGACGTCAACGAAAGGATTCCGACATGAGCTTTCTGCTGGACCCACCCCTGCTGTTTGCCTCCGGCGTGCTCATCGAGCGGCGGCTCCCCGCCGACCGTCGCGATGTCGCGGAGGCCGCCACACTGGGTGTCTTCTTCGGTGGGTCGTTCGGGTTGTACAACAACGTCCCCGGACTGGGGGTGTTGTGGCGGCCCTTCCGCGCCCGCAATGGCCGCGACTTCATGTGGAACAGCGGGGTTTTCAGCGTGAACACCGCTGAGGCGGACTGGCCCCTGCATGCCGCGGCGGGCGCGATCTTCGCCACCTATCCGTTCTTCATCAAGCTGGGCCGCCGGCTCGCGCGGGTGATATGAACCTGGTCGCGTCGTTCGGGAGCGCGCTCCTGCCCGAGGAATGCGGCGGCCCGCCACCGCCCGAGCTGACCGACCGCGTCGAGCGCTACCTGCGACAGCTGCCGACGACATCGCGGGTCGCGATGCGCGCCGGGATGCTCGCGCTGGCCGCGACGAGCTACGTCACCACCGGCCGGTCCCTGTCCCGCCTCGGACCCGACCGGCGCGCGCAGGTGGTGCAGCGGGTCGCCGCGCTGAGCCCGGACGCCGCTACGGCCGTCGAGGCCATGAAGGCGGTCGTGCTCTTGGCCAACGGCGCGGAAAACTATGCGCCGGAACTGCTTTCGCACGCCAAAGAGCACGGAACGGCCCGGCCCGACGCGACGTTGAACGTCGTCCCCTCGGCCGAGAGCCGTTCGGTCGTCACCGCGGACGCGGTGATTGTGGGCTCCGGTGCCGGCGGCGCGATGGTGGCCCGCACCCTGGCGCGGGCCGGACTGGACGTCGTCGTTCTCGAGGAGGGGCGCCGGTGGACCGTCGAGGAATTCCGCACCACGCATCCCATCGACCGCTATGCCGGGTTGTACCGCGGCGCCGGGGCCACCGTCGCCCTCGGACGTCCTTCGGTGGTGCTGCCCATCGGCCGGGCGGTCGGCGGCACCACGGTGGTGAACTCCGGCACCTGCTACCGCCCGCCGGCGGCCGTGCAGCGGCGCTGGCGTGACGAGTTCGGGCTTGCCCTGGCCGATTCCGACCGACTGACCGAGCGCCTCGCCGACGTCGAGCGCACGCTGCGGGTCGCCCCGGTGCCGCTGGAGGTCATGGGCCGCAACGGACGGCTGCTGCTGGATGCCGCCGCCACCCTGGGCTGGCGGGCGGCGCCCATTCCGCGCAACGCGCCCGGCTGCGAAGGGTGTTGCCAGTGTGCGATCGGCTGCCCCCGTAACGCCAAGTACGGCGTTCACCTCAACGCGCTGCCCGAGGCGTGCGCGGCAGGCGCGCGGATCATCTCCGATGCCCGCGTCGAGCGGGTGTTGCATCGGCATGGGCGCGCCCGGGGCGTGCGGGCCCGCCGGGCCGACGGCACGGCGCTGGACGTCCTGGCCGACACGGTCATCGTGGCGGCCGGCGCCACCGAAACGCCAGGGCTGTTGCGGCGCAGCGGCTTCGGTGCGCACCCGCGGCTCGGGCGCAACCTGGCGCTGCATCCGGCGACGATGCTGGCCGGGCGTTTCGAGGAAGACGTCGTCGCCTGGCACGGGGTGCTGCAGAGCGCCGCGGTTCACGAGCTGCACGAATCGCATGGCGTGTTGATCGAGGCGACCTCGACCCCACCGGGCATGGGCTCGATGGTCTTTCCCGGCTATGGCGCCGAGCTGCTCGGCTGGCTGGACCGGGCCCCGCGTGTCGCGACGTTCGGCGCCATGGTCGCCGACCGCGGCGCCGGTTCGGTGTCCTCGGTGCGCGGCGAAACGCTGGTGCGCTACAACATCTCTCGCGACGACATCGCCAAGCTCGTCGTCGCAATCGAGGCCATGGGCAGGCTGCTGTTCGCGGCGGGGGCGACCGAGGTGCTCACCGGTTTACCGGGCGCGATGACGGTGACCTCGCTGCCCGCCCTGCAGGACGCGCTGCGCCGCAGCGACCCGAAAGGCTTGCACCTGGCCGCTTTTCATCCGACCGGTACGGCCGCCGCGGGCGTCGACGCTCAGCTCTGCCCGGTCGACGAGACCGGGCGGTTGCGCGGCGTGGACGGCGTATGGGTCGCCGACGCCTCGATCCTGCCGAGCTGTCCGGAGGTCAATCCGCAGATGTCGATCATGGCGCTGGCGTTGGGCGTGGCGGACGAAGTGGTGGGCGCCCGCAGCTGATCGTGGCCATCAGTGCCTGTCGGAACGTGCGTCCCGGCGCGGAATCGACGCTCAAAGCCGTTGAGGGCAGCGCTGATTCGACCTCCCCGGCGATCGTGGTCCAGGCCCGCGGCACCGACAGCGGACCTAGCGAGGCCGCGTCGCCGGCCCCCGCGGACGGCGTGCCGACCCCGGACGACGGGTGAAACGGCCACCGCATGTCCCCTCCTGCCACGATCTGCTACCCCGAAGCGGCAGCTGCCACGTCGGCACCCGAAATGCCTTGCGCCCATTCCAACAGCCCATCCACGTCGAGCTGAGGTTGAATGCCCGCGGTGCCGGCAAGTCCGGGCCCGGCCAGCACACCTAACGGGGCCCCCAATGCGCCCGACGGGCCGGGGATGGGGGTGAGCGTGGCGACGCTGACGGTGCCGAACACGTTGGTGATGGAAGCGCCGGCGGGGCCGGCGAGGGCGGTGGCGGTGTTCCCGAACGTTTCGATGGCGACCTGTTCCCCGCCGACAACGGGAAGTGTGGCCGAGCCGTTCACGAGGCTAACCAGCACCTCCTGGAACGATCCCGGAGTGAGGACGAGTGGGGCGGAGTCGGCGGTGACGTCAACGCCGCTCGGGATCAGAACACCGCCCTCGGAACAGTCGATCAGCGTGTGAATGGTGCTGCCGGGGTTGACGATAACGGAGCCGAAGCTGATGAGATCGGTTCCGGACCCCGTGATCGTGATGGAGCCGCTGTTGACGTACATGCCGGTATTGGTGCCGATGGCGATGGTGTCACCCGCCGGGACGGAGACCGTTTCGCCCGGAGCCACGGGCGTGACGGTGTCGGCGGTCGCGGAGCTCAGGGTGTGCATCGTGGCGTTGGTCGAGACCACCTGCTGTGTGGCGTTGCCCGCGGTTTGAGACATCACCTGGGCCTGGGCGCCCGGACCTGCGGGGTTGGTGGTCTGCGGCGGCTCATCAAACGGGGTCAGGGTGCCGGCGGCCTCACACGCGGCCGCATAGCCGTACATCGCGGTGGCGTCCTGGACCCACATCTGCATGTATTGGGCTTCGGTGGCCGCGATCGCCGGGGTGTTCTGCCCGAAGAAATTGGTCGCGATCAGTGCCATCAATTGCGCCCGGTTGGCCGCGATCACCGGCGGCGGCACCGTCATCGCAAACGCCGCCTCGTAGGCCGCCGCTGCCGCGTAGGCCTGGACGCCGGTCTGGGCGGCCTGCGCCGCGGCAGTGGACAACCACTGCACATAGGGTGTGGCCGCCGCCGTCATCAGCAGCGACGAGGGGCCGGACCACGCCTGGCCGGTCAGCGCCGCCAGCTCGGCCGCGTAGCCACTGGCAGTGGACTCCAGCTGGGCGGCCAACGCGTCCCAACCCGCGGCGGCCGCCAGCATCGGCCCCGATCCCGGTCCTGCATACATCAGTCCGGAGTTGACCTCCGGAGGCAGCGAAGCAAAGTCCATGTCGGCTTCCTCTCCGCGGCGAGCAAGCGCGGTTTCCAACGGTCATAGAATAGTTTTTCAACGACCATAGAATAAGTCCAGCCGTGGTCGAGCGCCAGCGATTGCGGTAAACGGCGTGAAAATAAGCGGCGTCCCCGTCCGGCCCCCGAGGTGCGCCGCCGGCGAGTGGGCGTCGCCTGCTACGTCTGCGGCGGAGCCGCGTGGCGCGGTTGGTACAGGAGTGCGCGCACCAGCGGGCGCGGCCCGACGGAGCGAAGCATCTCGCTGGCCGGGCGGACCCGGACCCGCTTCGGCCACCAGAACCAGCGTCCCATCATGGTCATGATCGACGGCGTGATGAGCGATCGGACGACGAAGGTGTCGAACATCAGGCCGAGCCCGATCGTCGTGCCGAACTGGCCGATCGCGCGGAGATCGCTGGAGAGCATCGTGGCCATGGTCACGGCGAACACCACACCGGCCGCGGACACCACCGGGCCCGTCACGCCGACGCCGCGGATGAGTCCGGTGTTCAGGCCGGCCCCGATTTCCTCCTCGATCCGCGACACCAGCATCAAGTTGTAATCAGACCCCACCGCCAAGAGCACGATCAACGCGAATTCCGTTGCCACCCAGTGCAACTGGAAGTGGCACAGGTGTTGCCAGATCAATGTCGAGAATCCGAACGCTGCGCCTAGCGACAGCACGATCGTGCCGACGATGACGCCCGCTGCTACCAGGGCGCGGGTGACGATCACCATGATGATGAAGATCAGCACGATCGACGCCACCGCGGCGATCAGCAGGTCGTACCAGGCGCCGGTGGCGATGTCGTTGAATGTCGCGGCGGTGCCGCCGAGGTAGATGTCGGCGTTCTCCAGCGAGGTGAGCTTCAGCGCCTCCTTGGCCGCGTTGCGCTCTTGCTCGACGGACTTGATGCCTTCCGCGGTTGCCGGGTCTAGGGCGTGAGTGATGATGAAGCGCGCGGCCTTTCCGTCGGGCGACACCATCAGGCTCAACCCGAACTGGAAATCGGAGTTCTGGAAGATCTCCGGCGGCAGGTAAAACAGGCTTTCCACGCGAGCGTCGTTGAACGACTTACCCATCACAGCATTGGTGTCGGTCAGCCGGTCGAACTGGTCGATCAGACTGTTGAACGAGCTGTAGATGGTCAGCGTGGTATCCCGGATCGCCTTCGACACAGCGATGTTCTCCGGAATGATCGCCAACAATTCGCGCGTGGCCGCGGCCGTGTTGGTGAGATCGCCGGTGAGGGCGTGGAACTTCTCGGCGAGCTGATCAAACCCGTCCAAGGCATCGAACAGGCTACGCAGCGACCAGCAGATCGGGATGTCGTAGCAGTGCCTCTCCCAGTAGAAGTAGCTGCGGATCGGTCGCCAGAAGTCGTCGAAATCGGCGATGTGGTCGCGAATTTCGTCGGTGATGGCGGCGGTCTCCGCCGTGGTCTTTGCGCTGTCGTCCGTCGCGTTGGCGAGCTTCTGGGTGATCGCGTACTGGCGTTCCAGCAGGGAGATCTGGGTGTCGAGGAAACCGGTGATCTTCTTGATGTCGCCGACGCGGTCTCTCAGGTAGTTGAGGTTGTCACGGATCGGCGCGGTTTGCACGCTGAGCTGGAACGGAATTGACCCGTCTTCGATCGGTGGGCCGAGCGGTCGGGTGATGCTCTGCACCCGTTCGATGCCCGGCACCCGGAAGATGGCACTGGCAACCTTGTCCAGCACCAGCATGTCTCGGGGATTGCGCAGATCGTGGTCCGATTCGATCATCAGCAGGTCCGGGTTGAGGCGGGCCTGGGTGAAGTGCCGATCGGCCGCGTCGTAGGCCTGCACCGAGGCGGCGCTATGCGGCAGGTAGTAGAGGTCGTTGTAGCGCGGGGTGAAGCCCGCGAGACCAAGGGCGCCAACGATGGCAAGAATGACGGAAACGGCGAGGATGGGCGCCGGCCAGCGCACGATGGCCGTCGCCAGGCGGCGCCACCGGGTGTAGTTGAACTTGCGCTTGGGGTCCAAAAGACCGAAGCCGCTGGCGACTGCGATGAGAGCGGGCGTCAGCGTGACCCCGGCCGCCACCACCACCAGCAGACCTATCGCGCACGGGAACGCCAGCGAACTGAAGTAAGGCAGCCGAGTGAACTTCAAGCAGGCCAGCGCCCCAACAATGGTCAGACCCGAGCCCAGGACCACCTTGCTGACACCGGCGAAGGTGTCGTAATAGGCGGCTTCCCGGTCCAGACCGCGTTCACGGCCCTCCTGGTAGCGGCCCACCATGAAAATCGCGTAATCGGTACCCGCCGCGATCGCGAGTGAGGTCAGCAGGTTCACGGCGAAGGTCGACAACCCCATGACGCCGGTTTCGCCCAGCAGCGACACCACGCCGCGGCCGGCCGCGAGTCCCACGAAGAGGATCACCATGGTCAGCAACACGGTGCTGATGGACCGGTAAACGAACATCAGCATGATCGCGATGATGACGACCGTGATGATCGTGATCTTGGCCAGGCTCTTGTCACCGACAACGATCACGTCGGCGGTCAGCGCTCCCTGGCCCGCGACGTAGGCCTTGACGCCGGCGGGCGGCGTGGAGTCCGCGACGATCTTGCGCACCGCGGCAACGGATGCGTCGCCGACCGCTCCTCCCTGATCGCCTTTGAGGTTGACCTGGACGTAGGCGGCCTTATGGTCGTAGCTCTCCACACCTGAGGACGTGAAGCGCTGTCCCCAGAAGTTCAGCGCGTGCTCGACGTGTTCGTGGTCGGCCTGGATCTTTTTGACTAGGTCGTCGTAGAACCGGTGCGCGTCCTCGCCGAGCGGTTTATCACCGACCAGGGTGACCAGGACGAGGTTGTCCGAGTCGTACTCCTTGAACTTCTCGCCGATGTGCTTCATCCCGGTGACCGACGGTGCGTCGGACGGTGAGAGCGGAACGGAGATCTCCTCGGCAACCTTCTCCAACTGTGGGACGAAGACGTTGACGCCGACCGCGATCAGCACCCAGCAGACGACGATCGGCAGCGCCAGGACGCGGACGGCGCGGGCGATGCGCGGCTTGTGCTCGACTTCCGTGGGTTGTGCGACGGGTATTTCGTCGGTGTCGCTGGTGTTGTCGGTCATGCGGACTTGTCCAGGCAGGAGACCTGCGCATTGCGCGTCTCGGCTTGCCGTTGATCGACCAATTTGCCGTCGACCGTGATCCGGCAGCCGATGGAGGGGCTGTCACCTTGCGCGACGACGTAGGCGAAGATGCCGGGCATCTGGGCGACGATCGTCGTCGACCACGGCAACGTGGTGAAGTTGGCCTTCTGCGGTTGCGCGTCGGCATCCATCCAGTTGACGACGCCGGTGGTCCCGGGTGGCCCCAGGATTTCGTAGACGGCGGTCTTGGCGGCGTACGGCGGGGTCGCATCCCGCGGATCGGGCTTGGGCAGGCCGGGCCCCGGGAAAACGCCGTTGAGACGGTCCACCGCGACGCCGCCGATGATCACCGCCACCGCCACGACCACGGGAACCCATGCCCGCTTGAGCAGCGTCAACACCGTTCCCCCCGATCACCATTGCCCAACGGGCCGATGCTAAGGCACTTCATCTGTTCGAGCATTTCGTCGCGTGCGCCACGGCTACCCCGAACGCCAACGCCGCCGGATTAATTCCTGCGGCACCCCGGCCGCGCCCACGGCCACGCCGCCGCTCGTCGTACCCGCCCGGACACCCGGCCGGCGTCGCGGTGATAGAACGGCCTGCGCCGCAAGCCATTCCGCCGCGAACCGCCGATCTACCGCCTATTGACCTGTCACACCGCCGATTTCATGGAAATGACCGCGCCGGTGGTGTCGAACCGCGGCGAGACCAACAACGGACGACGGCCGAGTTAGTTTCAAAAAGTAATTCGCTGAAGGAGGGAATTGTCGGTTGAATTGCCCACCTGGCGATTGTGCGGAATGCGGAAATCGGCACCGATCAAGGGGCGCCGAGCGTACCCTGGCGACATGGCTACCAAGGTCAGGACCTGCGTGCATTGCGGCCACACGTTCGATCCCAATGACCGACCGCGCGACTTGTCCGACCCCGATTGGCTTCCGGCCGCGTCAATTTATTGTTCGCATGAATGCAGCGACCGGTTCCATTGCGAAATGACGCATTGCTGCTCGACCCATGCGAAAAAGAAGGGCCATCGCGAGGCCGCCAAGGCGGCGCGATAATCCGCGCTTCGACCGAATCGAGAGACTGGGTCTAGCCCTCGAGCTTGTAGCCCAGCCCGCGCACGGTCACCAGGTGGACCGGGTTGGCCGGGTCGGCTTCGATCTTGGACCGCAACCGCTTGACGTGGACGTCGAGCGTCTTGGTGTCGCCGACGTAATCAGCGCCCCATACCCGGTCGATCAGCTGTCCGCGCGTCAGCACCCGACCGCTGTTGCGCATCAGGTACTCCAGCAGGTCAAACTCCTTGAGCGGCAACGTGATTGTGTCGCCGTTGACGGAGACGACGTGTCGCTCGACGTCCATCCGCACCGGGCCGGATTCGAGCACACCGTCGCTGATTTCGGAATCGTCGTCACCGCCGCGGCGGAGCACCGCGCGGATCCGGGCGATCAACTCGCGCGCGGAATACGGCTTGGTCACATAGTCATCGGCGCCCAGCTCTAACCCGACGACCTTGTCGATCTCGCTGTCCCGTGCGGTCACCATGATCACCGGCACGCTGGAACGAGCGCGCAGCTGCTTGCACACGTCGGTCCCCGACATCCCGGGCAGCATCAGATCGAGCAGCACGATGTCGGCGCCGCCACGGTCGAACTCGGCCAGCGCGGCTTGCCCATCGGTTACGACCGTGGCCTCGAAGCCCTCCTTGCGCAACAGGAATGCCAGCGGATCGGCCAGCGACTCCTCGTCTTCCACGATCAAGACACTGGTCATCGACTTAGTTCTTCCTCTCGTTGTGACCTGTTGGGCCGCACGTCGCGACCCTGCGGTTGCTCGGGTTGTTCGTCATTGTCGGTGTAGGCCGGAATAGACAGCGTGAATGTCGATCCGGTCCCCGGCTTGCTCCACACGCCGATGCTGCCGTTGTGATTGGCCGCGACGTGTTTGACGATGGCCAGGCCCAGCCCGCTGCCGCCAGTGGCGCGCGAGCGTGCCTTGTCCCCCCGGAAGAACCGCTCAAAGACCCGCTCCTGGTCCTCCAACGCGATCCCGATGCCACGGTCGGTGACGGCGATCTCGATATTGTCGCCGCGGCGCCGGCGGCTGATCGAGACCGGCGAACCGGGCGGCGAATAGGCGATCGCGTTGGACACCAGGTTGGCCAGCGCGGTGACCAGAAGCGTCTCGTCGCCCAGCACCCGCAAGCCGCTGGGCGCATCCGTGCGAACCTCGATATGCGCGTTGTCGGCGGCCACCTTGTGGCGTGAAATCGCCTCGGACACAACGGTATCGACGTCGACCTCGGTGACGTTGGGTAGCCGCTCCGCGCCTTGCAGCCGGGACAGCTCGATCAGCTCGGCGACCATGTCCCCCAGCCGGTTGGCTTCGACGAGCACCTTTTCGGCAAAGCGGCGAACGGTTTCGGGGTCGTCCGCGGACGCCAATAGGGCCTCGGCCAGCAGGGCCATGGCGCCGACCGGGGTCTTGAGCTCGTGGCTGACGTTGGCCACGAAATCACGCCTGGTCGCTTCCATGCGCGCATAGTCGGACTGGTCGTGGGCGAATACCACGGCGAACCGGCGGTCCTCTTCGCTAAGCAGCCGGGCCTGCCCGTGCACCGATAGCCCGGACCGCCCCGCCGCGCGTTTGGCCGGCCGCAGGTCGAATTCAACATCGACCCCGCTCAGCGCCTGCTGGGCCGCCTCCCACGCCTGGTCGTCAAGCTGCCGGTCGCGCACCAGGCCCAGTTCCCTGGCCCGATCGTTGAGGTAGACGACATCACGGTGGGAATCCACCACCGCGACTCCAAGCGGCATCAGCGCGACGATGCGTTGCAGCATCTGCGCGACGGTGATCCCGGTCCATTCGGTGCTCGCCCGCTGACGGCGGCGGGCGGCTTTCGGAGACAGCCGGGTCCCGGCTGCTACCCCTATGGCCAGCCCCAGCACGGACAAGACCCCGGCCAGCAACAGCGCCGAGAACACAGTCACATAGCAAATCCTACAAATCTTCCTGAACGCCGCCCTAGCGGAACGAGGCCAAAATCGGACAAGTCACACTTTGCGCTTCAGGTGTTCCACTTCCGTTAACGCGATGTTCGGCAAACAGGCCTTTAAAACTCGCAATGGCGCCGCGGCCGGCGTTACCCGCGTCCCTGGCTGGCAACCGCCGCCGCACCCGCCGCGGCCGCCTCCGGGTCCAGGTAGGTGCCACCCGGCACCACCGGCCGCAGGTCGGCGTCCAGGTCGTAGCGGAGCGGGACCCCGGTCGGGATGTTCAGCCCGACGACGTCGTCGTCGGACATCCGGTCGAGGTATTTGACCAGGGCTCGCAGTGAGTTGCCGTGCGCGACGATCAACACCGTTTTGCCACTGCGCAAGTCCGGGACGATGACGTCGGTGAAGTACGGCAGGAACCGGACCACCACGTCAGCCAGGCATTCGGTCAGCGGGCCGCCGCCGATGTTCGCGTACCGGGGGTCGGCGTCCTGGCTGAATTGGCTGCCCTTCTCGATCGGTGGCGGCGGCGTGTCGTAGCTGCGCCGCCAGGCCATGAACTGCTCGTCGCCGTAGCGTGCCTTGGTCTCGGCCTTGTCCAGGCCCTGCAGCGCCCCGTAGTGGCGTTCGTTGAGCCGCCAGCTGCGCCGCACCGGGATCCACAGCCGATCGACGGCGTCCAGCGTCAGGTGCGCGGTGGTGATCGCTCGGCGCAGCAACGAGGTGTAGAGCACGTCGGGCAACAGGTTCTGCTCGGCCAGCAGCTCGCCGCTGCGCACCGCCTCGGCCCGGCCCTTTTCGGTCAGCCCGACATCCACCCAACCGGTGAACAGGTTCAGGGCATTCCAGTCGCTCTCGCCGTGGCGCAGCAGCACCAGCGTGGCAGTGTCTCCCATGCCGGCTAGCTTATTCGTCGTCCTCGTCGATCAAATGAGCGAACGCCTCAAGGTTCTTCAGCGACTCCCCGCGCGACACCCGCCACTCCCACTCTTTCTGTATCGACGAGCGAAAACCCAACTCCAACAACGTATTAAAGTCCGAATCCACCGCTTCGAGCACCTGCCCGAGCACTCGGTCGATCTCGTCGGCGTCCACCGACGCCAGCGACATGCGGCCCACCAGGTAGATGTCGCCGACCTTGTCCAACGTGTAAGCCACCCCGTAGAGGCGGCGGTTCCGCTTGAGCAGAAAGCGGTAGACGCCCTCGTGGTTCTCGTCGGGCTTGCGGCACACGAACGCCTCGACGCGCACTGAGTGCTCGCCGACGCTCAAGATGGTGTTGGTCTTGAGTTTGCGTTCGCCGGGCAGTTCCACCACCAGGCCGGACAAGCCGCCGTGCGCCCCCTCGTGTTTCGAGTACTCCAGGCCGCTCGCCCGCAGCGCGTCCTCGATCACCTGCTCGACGGTGGACGTCATGCGCCCACGCCGCTTCGCTCGGCGGTGTAGGCGCGGATCGCGCGCCGATAGCTGGCCAGCAGCGCGTCGGTGGTGTTGTCCCAGGAAAACGTGGCCGCGTGCTCGGCGGCCGCGCGCCTCATCGCCTCGGCCTGTGGCGCGCGCAGCCGCAGCACCCGGTCCAGGGCGTTCGCCCACTGATCGACGTCGTGGCCGGACACCAGCGTGCCGGTGGTTCCGTCGCGCACGGCCACCGGCAGACCGCCGACCGCGGCCGCCACCACTGGCGTCCCACACGCCTGAGCCTCGACGGCCACCAGGCCGAACGACTCGGAGTAGCTGGGCACGGCGACCAGGCTGGCGGCCTGAAACAGAGTGGCCAGGTCCGTGCGGGATTGCGGGGGCAGGAAGGTCACCCGCGCCGCGATGCCGAGTTCGTCGGCCAGCCGCCGCAGCCCGTCCGGGGACGCCATGCCGCTGCCCGACGGACCGCCGGCCACCACGATGCGCACGCCCGGCAATTTCGCGGCCGCGCGCAGCACGATGTCGGGTGCCTTCAGCGGCTGGATCCGCCCGACGAAGGCCACCACGTCCTCGTCGAGCGGTAACCCCAGCGCGGCCCGGGCCGCCCGGCGGTCACCCGGGCGGAACACCTCGAGATCCACTCCCGGGTGGACGACATCGATGCGCGCCGGGTCGGCGCGGTGGATGGAGATCAGTTGTCTGGCTTCATCGTCGGTGTTGACGATCAGGCGGTCCGCCTCGTCGACGACCTGCTGCTCACCGACCGTGCGCAGCGGCGGCTCGGGCGCGTCACCCGCGGCCAGCGCCGCGTTCTTGACCGCGGCGAGCGTGTGCGCGGTGTGCACCAGCGGCACCGCCCAGCGGTCGCGGGCCAGCCAGCCGACCTGCCCGGACAACCAATAGTGCGAGTGCACGATGTCGTAGTAACCCGGTTCGTGCGAAGCTTCCGCGCGCAGCACCCCGGCGGCGAACGCACACAACTGGGTGGGCAGGTCGTATTTGTCCAAGCCCTCGAACGGCCCCGCCACCACGTTGCGCACCAGCACGCCGGGCGCCACCCGCGCGACGGGAGGGTCGGCGGACGCGGTGGCCCGGGTGAAGATCTCCACCTCGATGCCGCGCCGCGCCAGGTGCAGCGCCGTCTGCAGCACGTAGACGTTCATGCCCCCGGCGTCGCCGGTTCCCGGCTGGGCCAATGGTGAGGTGTGCACCGCCAATACGGCGACGCGGCGCGGTTTCAGCCGGAATACGTCGTCGTGCCGCACTCTGTCATCTTTACCAGGAAGCTCCGTTCACCAGCGCAACGCCCAGCACATGGCTTCGCGCTAAGCGGAAGACTCGTCGACATCGACGTCGCGCAGCCGCGGATTCAGCGCCCCGGCCCGCCGCATCGCCCCGAGCGGATCGGCGTAGAGCCCGCCCAGCGACACGGTCCCCGCACCCGCCTCCTGCACCCGGTTTCCGAAGACGGTGACGCGGACGTCGCGCGGCGGCAACACCGAGCGCTCGGCGAAGGCCGCCTCCACGTGCTCCATCGCCTCGGGGTACTCGGTGAAGGCCTGGCCACCGACCACCAGTTCGTCGGGGTTGAGCATGTCGCGCAGCAACGCCACCGCCTCCCCGAGCACCCGCCCCCGCTCGTTCAGCAATTCTCTCGCCTGCTCGTTGCCGGCGCGGGCCAGCCGGAGCAGGTCGGCGATGCCGGCGGCGGGCGCGTTGGGCCGGCTCGGGGAAGCGAACGGCAGGACTCGCAGCCGCCGGGCGGCGGCCAGCACCGCCTCGTCGCTGACGGTGGATTCCAGTTGGCCGGTGCCGCCCAGCAGCTCGGAGTGGACGGGCAGCGTCGCGATGGTGCCGGGACCGCTGGCCGGGCAGTGCACCCGTCCGCCGATCACCAGCGCGTAGCCCACGGTCTCGCGGGCATAGACATACAGACTGGTGGGCGAGCTGGGCAGGAAGCGCCGCATGCCGAGCAGCAGCTCGGCCCCGGCCATGGCGTCGACGTGCGAGGCCACCGACACGGGCAGTCCCAGCGCGTCAGCCAGCACCGGGCCGACCGGCGCCTGCCGCCAACCGAGCCGCGGGTGGTCGACGTGACCGGTCGCGCTGTCGACGGTCCCGCCGATCGCGACACCGACCCACAGCGGGCGGCGCCGATGCCAGCGCCGCAGATAACGAGCGGCGCTTTCGGCCAGCGACGCCAGCGCCGGCCCGGCCGGGCTGAGCGGTGTCGGCGTCTCAACGGTGTCGAGCGTGCGACCGAACAGGTCGGTGGCCACGATGCTGGTGGTCCGCGCGCCGATGTGGATGCCCAGCGTCACGAATGGTTCGTGGTTGACCTCGACCGGCACGCGTGGGCGTCCGATCGCGCCGGAGACGGCCAGGTCGGCGCGTTCCCGCAACAGCCCGGCGTCGAGCAGGGCGATGACCTGACGGTTGACCGTCGCGATGCTCAGCGAGGTGACGCCGGCGATGACGTCACGCCCGACCGGGCCGCGCAATCGGACCGCCCGGAAAACCGAGGCCGCCGCCGAGTCGGCGATGTGCAGTGCCGGCGGCACGATCTGACGACGCACCGACCGGTGACCCTTGTAGCTGGCACGGGTGGGCGAATGATGAGTCTGGGTGAGGGTATTCGAGCGCACGAGCGTCCTTTGTCCGATTTTTGTTGGCCGTCACTGGCCACACCTGAAAAGTCAGGAGCGGCAAAGTGCGCGACAACAACACGCACCCGCCGCGCAAAGACACGCGGTGGTGGTGGTGCTGGACAGGGCGCTGAGGTGCACGAAGAAAATTTAGCACGCTCACTAAGGTTGTTTCTATGGTTGGAAATGTCAGGAATGAACGGGTCGCGGTGGTCACGGGCGCCAGCTCGGGAATCGGGGAGGCGACGGCCCAGACCCTTGCTGCGCAGGGCTTTCACGTGGTGGCGGTGGCGCGCCGGGCGGACCGGATCAACGCCTTGGCACGGGAGATCGGCGGAACCGCCATTGTGGCTGACGTCACAGACGACGCGGCGGTCGCCGCTCTCGCCGACGAGCTGGCCCGGGTGGACGTGCTGGTCAACAACGCCGGCGGTGCCCGCGGGCTGGCACCGGTCGCCGATTCGGACTTCGAGCACTGGCGGTGGATGTGGGAGACCAACGTGATGGGCACGCTGCGGGTCACCCGGGCGCTGCTGCCCAAGCTCATCGACTCGGGCGACGGCCTGATCGTCACGGTGACTTCGGTTGCGGCACTTGAGGTTTACGACGGCGGCGCCGGGTACACGGCGGCCAAACACGCCCAGGGAGCGCTGCACCGCACGCTGCGCGGCGAGCTGCTGGGTAAGCCGGTGCGGCTGACCGAGATCGCGCCTGGCGCGGTCGAGACCGAGTTTTCGCTGGTTCGCTTCGACGGCGATCAACAGCGCGCCGACGCCGTCTACACCGGCCTCACCCCGCTGGTTGCTGCCGATGTCGCCGAGGTGATCGGCTTCGTTGCTTCGCGGCCGTCCCACGTGGACCTCGACCTGATCGTCATGAAGCCACGCGATCAGGCGTCGGCCACCCGGTTCAACCGCCGGGGCTAGTCGCCGGGCTCGAGGAGGTGGTCGCCGTCGTGGGCGTGCCGGACAGGCTCGGCGCGGTCGACGGCGTAACCGGCGCGGTCACCGGAATCTGCGTGGACGGCGGGTGCGCGGTGGGAGGCGGGAGCGCCGACATGGCGACCCAGGTGTCCCAGTCGACGGCCCAGTCCCAGAGGTCACCGTCGGAGTAGGACAGCTGGATCGAGCTGCCGGTCACCTCGACCGGGTCGCCGTACATCGCCGACTGGAAGTACTGCTCGGCGTCGCCGGTAGACAGGTTGATGCAGCCGTTGGTGACGTTGCTGTTGCCCTGCGCGCCCGAGCTGGCCGGGTTGGCGTGGATGAACTCGCCGTTGTTGGAGATCCGCACCGCCCAACGTTCGTGCACATGGCTGTAGCCGGCCGCCGGGTTGGACATGTAGAAGTCGGCGTACTTCTCGGTGACCACGTGGATGCCGTTACGGGTGACGTTGCGCGCCTTGTCGGCCTCGCCGTAGCTGCACGGGAAGTCCATGATGACGCCCTCGTCCCTGACCACCTGAATGCGGTGCGAGGTGACCTCGGCCTTCACCACCTGCCGGCGGCCGATCTGGATGTTCAGCGAAATGTCCTCGGCCCCGTACGCGCTGTCTCCGAATGGCAGGCCGTACAACTTGGCGTCGACGTTGACGGTCGTGCCCGCGGGGTAGTACTCGCGCGTGCGCCAGTGCACCCGGGCGCCCTGCGCCTCGTCGGGCAGCCACGCCCAGCTGCCCTCGACGGGCGGGTTCGTGGTGACGGTCAGCGCCTTCTCGACGGCGGCCTTGTCGCTGATCGGCGCGTCGAATTGGATGATGATCGGCGCCGCCACCCCGACGGTCTGGCCGTCGGCCAACTGGAACGCCCCACCGATCTTCTTGGTGGGAGACACCGTGGTGAACTTGCCGGTCACCGGGATCGCCTTGCCGTCGTGCCCGACGGCCGAGCCGCTCCACGTATAGGTCGCGTCGTAGCCCAGCGGCTCGGTGGTGGTGTAGACCGTGCGGTCGGAGTTGAACTTGCCCGCCACGGGCTTGCCCGCCGAATTCGTCAGCGCCACGTGCTGGAACCAGCCGTCGCTGATCTGGACGCTGACCGGCGCGATCGGCACCACGTTTTCGGTCGCATCGGCCGGCTGAAACTTCAGCTGCGCCGCCGGCTGCTCCTTCTTCTCGGCCTGCTTGCCCGTGGTGCCGCCACACGCGGCCAACAGGCCGGGGGCGAAAACCCCCAGTCCGAGGGTCGCCAAAGCCACACGCCGGTTGATCGGCGGCGGGCGGTGCGACGTGTTCACGAAAGTCAAAGATACCGGGCAAAATCCACCAACCCTGCCGCGACAAATCGGGCCCGGTGCGGTCTTTGGCAGGATTCGGAGCTATAGCCTGCACCCGAGCAGGACCGGCTCGGGTTCCAATGTGACACCAAACACATCACGAACCCCGTCGCGGATGACGCGGGCCAGCGCGATCACCTCGTCGGCGGTGGCGCCGCCGCGGTTGGTCAGCGCCAGCGCGTGCTTGGTGGACAGCCGGCATCGGGCCGCAGGATCGTCGGGATAACCCTTGGCGAAGCCGGCCCGCTCCACCAGCCAGCCCGCGGCCAGCTTGACGCCGTCCGGCGCGGGGTAGTGCGGAACCGGCCCCTGGACGCTCGCGGCCAGCCGCTCGTACACCTCGGGCGCGACCACCGGGTTGGTGAAGAACGACCCCACGCTCCAGGTGTCGTGGTCGTCCGCGTCGAGCACCATGCCCTTGCGGCCCCGCAGCGTCAGCACCGCCTCGCGGACCGCCGACGGATCCGCCCGCTCGCCGCCGCTCAACCCCAACGCGGCGGCCAGTTCGCCGTAGCGCAGCGGCGCACTGCGGCCCGACGCGTCCAGGGCGAACTCGACTTCCAGTACGACCCAAGGGGTTTCGGGCGCGGCCCGCTTGAACACGCTGGTGCGGTAGCCGAAGCCGAGCTCGCCGCCCGGCACCCAGCGCACCTGCCCGCTGCCGCGGTCGAGTATCCGGACCCGGGTGATGGTGTCGGATACCTCCGCACCGTAGGCCCCGACGTTTTGCACCGGGGTGGCCCCGGCCGACCCCGGGATCCCGGACAGGCATTCCAGTCCGCCCAGACCGTGCTCGATGGCGCTGACCACGACGTCGTCCCACACCGCGCCCGCCTCCGCGCGCACCAGGCCGCCGTCGATGGTGATGGCGCTGTTGGCCAACCGCACGGCGGTCAGGTCGGCGCACATATCGGCGATCACCAGGTTCGACCCGCCGGCGAACACCAACACCGGGGCCTGTTCTCCCCCACGGCTTTCGGCGTCCAGCTCCCGCACCGTCGCGATCACCTGTTCGGTGCTGGCGCAGGTGATCAGGCGGCGCGCGACCGGCCCCACCCGCAACGTCGTCAGCGGCGCGAGCGGGACCGCCTCGGCGACATGCGCGCCGGCGAATGTTGAACCGGCATCGCTGGATTTCATGGCCCGTAACGGTAGCCTCACCTGCTATGCCGCGTTCATTCGACTTGTCGGCCGACTACGACGGCAGCGTTGAAGAGGTGCATCGGGCGTTCACGGACGAGACCTATTGGCGGGCACGGCTGGCCGGGTCCGGTGTCGACCTCGCCACGCTGGAATCGATGCGGGTCGGCGGTGAAACCGGGGACGACGACACCGTCGAGGTCGTCACCGTGCAGGTAATCCACAGTCACAAGCTGCCGGGGATGGTCACGCAGTTGCACAGCGGCGACCTGCGCATCAGGCGCGAGGAGATCTGGGGGCCGGTCGCGGACGGCGCCGCGCAGGGTTCGGTCCTCGGGTCGATCTTGGACGCGCCGGTGAATCTGAAGGGCA
>NZ_LZKH01000140.1:0-727 GCF_001672745.1 Mycobacterium sp. E1386 | reverse complement strand
ATACATTCAAATCGGCTCCGCCCACCATCGAGCCGGCCGCGCCGGCCGTGTCGCCGCCGGTGTCGCAGAACCCGGCCGGCGTGGTCCGCGCGCTGGTCGCCCACGCCACGGCCGCGGTGTTCGACGGTGGCGCCCAGCAGCTGGCGGTGCTGGCGCCCGCCGCCGCCCCGCCGGGTCCTGCCACCGTCACGGTCTTCGGTGACCCGCAGGCCGCACCGCGCGTCATCGACCTGCCGGGGCCGGCGACCTCGCTGACCGACGACGGCCACGGCACGCTCTTCCTGGCCGCCCGGGGCGGCTATGTCGTGGTCGACCTGACCACCGGCCGTACAAGGCAGGTGAACGTCACCGACGCCGGGCAGGCCGACTTCACCGCGGTCGCCCAGCGCGCCGATGGCAAACTGGTGTTGGGCAGCGCCGACGGGGCTGTCTATACCCTTGCCTCCCCGACACCGGGCAGCGTCGACACCGCGACCGTCGGCAGCCGGACCAAGATCTTCGCCCGCGTCGACGCGCTTGCCGCGCAAGGGAATACGACGGCGGTCCTGGACCGGGGGCAAACCTCGGTGACGACGATCGGCGCCGACGGCCAAGCCCGCCAGGCGCTGCGGGCGGGCGAGGGCGCAACCACCATGGCCGCGGACCCGTGGGGCCGGGTTCTGCGACACCGGCGGCGACACGGCCGGCGCGGCCGGCTCGATGGTGGGCGGAGCCGATTTGAATGTAT
>NZ_LZKH01000139.1:0-10425 GCF_001672745.1 Mycobacterium sp. E1386 | reverse complement strand
CGCGCTCGACCCCGAGCAAGTCGTCCGCCGGCAGCTGTCGATCTTCGGCGTGCACAATTACGAGCCGCGGCACCTCAGTGCGGCGCTGAGCTTTCTGCTCGCAACCCGCAACCGGTTTCCGTGGGCGGAGCTGGTTGCCCGCGCCCGGCCGCTCGGGGACATCGCGGGCCTGCTCCTCGGCTCCCCCGGCCCCTCGCCGCGATATTCGGTCGCGCCCTGAGCCTTAACTGCAGACGAGAACGAACATGTCGGTCTTACGACCGTCGTCCGGGGCGGGTTAGATCGTCTGCATGGGCGAACGTGTGACGTTCCAAGGTTCCACGGGCGCGATTCTGGCCGGGGTCATCGAGGTGCCGGAAGGACCGGTGCGCGGCTGGGGCGTCTTCGCGCACGGCTTCACGCTCGGAAAGGACTCGCCGGCCGCGGCCCGAATCTGCAAGCAACTGGCCACCGACGGCATCGGCATGCTGCGCTTCGACGCGCTGGGTCTCGGTGGATCCGAGGGCGACTGGGGGGACGGGTCGTTCACCGTCAAGGTCGACGACATCGCCAAGGCATGCGAATTCATGGCGAACCGCGGGACCCCGGCCGACATCCTGGTCGGGCACTCGTGGGGCGGCGCGGCGGTGCTCGCGGCGGCACGACAGTGCCAGGGCGTGCGGTCGGTTGTCACCGTTGCCGCGCCCGTCGACCCGAGCCACGTCGAGAAGCATTACGACGCAGTCGTCGACCGTTGCTTGGCGGAGGGCAGTGCCGAGTGGATGGTCGGTGGGCGCACGCTGACCCTCAAGCGGGCATTCGTCGAGGATGTCCGCGCAGCCCACCTACGCGACAAGATCAAGGGCTTGCGCCTGCCGCTGCTGATCCTGCATTCGCCCACCGATAACACGGTCGGCATCGCGAATGCGAGCGAGATCTTCCGCTTAGCCCGTCACCCCAGGAGCTTCGTTTCGCTCGAGGGTTCGGACCACTTCCTGACCGCTCGGGGTCAAGCTCATCGCGCCGGGCGAATCATCGGCGCCTGGGCCGACGCCTACCTGGGCGACGGTGTTTGACCCCAGACCGCCTGTGACACAGTAGAACTGGGCTTACCCTCAACTCCGTTGTAGGACGAACGCCTCGATGTGGCGCTTGCCGGCCCGCACTTCATACTTCCGCCAGCCGGGGTACAGCTCGAGACCCTTCGCCCAGATCTCGTCGCGCTCGCCCGGCGCGGCGAGCCGCGCGTTCGCATGCCAGGTGTCGCGGCCGATCGACACCGTCGCCTCCGGGTGCGCCTTGAGGTTGTGATACCAGGCGGGATGCTTGGCGCCGCCGAAATTCGACGCGATGAGGGCCAACCCGTCCGGATGCGGGATTCCGTACACGGCGACGGTGCGGGGCTCACCCGACTTGGCGCCCGTCGTGGTGAGCATCACCACCGGGATGCCTGTCGCAAGCCCGGCGAAGCTGCTTCTGCCGCCCGTGAGCTTGGTGATGAGTCGGTCGAGGTGGTGCGCCGTGGGGCGAAGGAGCGCCACACCCACCGGCGTGGACGCGAAGCGACGCATGATCCGATGGAACGCGTTGGCATCGCCGAAGGATTGGCCGGGCATGGTGACATTGTGACCCGACCTCGGGCCGCTTAGGGCCCATTCGTCCGAGCCGGAATAACTGGACGAAAATGGGTCACAGACGTCGCTTACGGAACTAAGCTGCTGGTCGTGGGCAAGAACGTGTTAGCCAACGGGCGAAGCCGCTGGCTGGCGATCGTGGCCTCGTTCGCGCTGGCGGGCGCCATGGTCTACGCCCAAGACACCAAGCCGCGCTGCTGCGCGCCCAACGCGGTGGCGGCGGTCCCCACCACCGCGGCCGCCGCGTCGACCAACGCCGCCGCCCCGCCCAACGCCCCGCACACCGCCAGCCCCGCGGAAGTAGAAATGTTGACCGCCAGCGCGCCCGCCGCCGCCCAGCAATTCCAGGTCGCGTTGCCCCGGGGCCTCGCCTCGGAGGACAGGCTGCAGGTCAAGACGATCTGGGCGGAACGCGCCATCAGCGTGCTGTTTCCGCAGATCAAAACCATCTATGGGTACCGGGAAGACCCCCTGCCGTGGCATCCGAACGGGTTGGCGATCGACGTGATGATCCCGAACCACAGCAGCCCCGAGGGTATCGAGCTCGGCAACCAGATCGCCGGGTACGCGCTGGCGAATGCGAAGCGCTGGGGAATCAACCACGTGATCTGGCGGCAGAAAATCTACCCGGGCGTCGGCGGGGGCAGCTGGACCGCCGACCTGGGCTCGGAAACCCTCAACCACTACGACCACGTGCACATCGCCACCAACGGCGGCGGCTACCCGACCGGGCACGAGGTCTACTACATCGCCTCGATGACGCCCGCGCCGCAGCAATGATTGGGTGACAGCGGGATTCACTCCGGCGCCCGCGCCTTCAGGCGTCGTCGCCAAGAATTCTTTGAGAAGCCGTTGAGGCCCCGTGCTGATTCTGTGATCAACGCACTCCGCGTCCGTCAGAGAAGTCACCTCAGCACAAGGAGACCCCGATGTTCCCTCGCCGTTTCACCGCTTCCGTCGTCGGCACCGCCGCCCTGGGCCTGGCCGCGCTCGGCCTCGCCGGCGCCGCTGGCGCGAGCTCGGTCGATGACGCGTTCCTCGCCCAGCTGGCATCGGATGGCATCACCCCGCCGAGCGCTTCGGTCGCCATCAAGGACGCACACGCCGTGTGCAACGCGCTCGATCAGGGCCACTCGAGCAAGGAGGTCATCGGCGCCGTGGCCAAGGCGACCGGCTTGAGCACCAAGGGCTCCAAGACGTTCGCCGTCGACGCGGCCTCGGCCTACTGCCCGCAGTACGTCACGTCGGCCTGAGATCGACCACTACAGTGCGGGGACCTCGGCGGGCCCCCGCACTGTTCATGGTCGCCGCAGCAGAAACAGGCTGTAGGCGGCGACGGACTGCGCGTCGGCGATCACCCCCGACCGGATCATCTGCTCGACGTCCTCGCGGGCGAACCAGGCACTTCGCAGGTCCTGCTCCTCGTGCTCGAGCTCGGGCTCCCCTTCGACGAATTCGGTGGCCAGGAAAACCCAGCCACGCTGACTGGTCATGCCCGGGGCGACATCGAGCTGGCCCAGCACCTCGAATGACGTCGCACTCAATCCCGTTTCCTCGCGCAGCTCACGCTCGGCCAACTCCGACGGGTCGGTGTCCGCCAAACCGGGAGCGGTGCCCTGCGGGAATTCCCACCGCCGCTCCCCAAGCGGATACCGGAATTGTTCGACCAGCCGGAAACGGTGCCCGTCGAACGGCATCACCAGCGCATAATCCGGCTTGTCCACCACGCCGTAGATGCCGGGACTGCCGTCCGGCCGACGGATGTCGTCTTCGCGGAGCACCATCCATTGGCTCCGATAGATCTCGCGGGACGCGATGCATTCGATGAAGGGCACCAACCCAGTATCACTGGGACGCCGTGAAGCGGTCGTATGTGCGGCGCAGGGCGCCCCGGTCGACGGAGTGCAGCGCACGGGTGAGTACTGCGAACACATCGACGTGCCCGACGGTGGGATCCGCTGTTTCGCCACGCGTGTATTGCCACGGCAGGGACCGTCCGCGCCGCAGCACTTCCCCGAGATACCACACGGCGCCATCGACGAACGGCTCATTGCGCTCTTCGTTGAGAAGCTGTTCGGGTGTCGAGGCCTTCTGAATGACGAGCTCTTCCAACGCGTCTAAGGACTCCGGCGAGAAGTCCCACACGGCGTCGCCGCCGTAATGACCCGCCCAGACCGGGAATTGGGCCCCGCGCTCGGCAAGCCAGCATCGCAGGTATTCCTCATCCGAAAAGCGCTGCGTTGCTTGCTTTTTGGCGCTCAGGCGGCGCTTGCCGGCTTCTTCGACCCGGCCGCGCATCTCGGCCACCCACCGGTGGTCCTCGACGCGGTCGCGCCACTTCGCCAGTTCCTCCCTGGCCGCGACGGTGAGCGGATTGTCTTCGCCGAAGACCCGTGCTTCGGCCGCAACCAGGGCCTGCCAGGTCGCCACCTTGTCCCCGCAGTCCACGGGTTCTGGCTCCCACAGCGCGATGGTGTGCCGCGCGATCAGCGTGTGGCGGTGGTCGTCGCCCAGCTTTTCGCGCATCACCTCGACCAGCGACTCCAGCTCGGCCACGGCGCCGGCGCCGTCCACCGATTCGCCGTGCCATTGCGCCAGCGACAGCCGCATGCCCAACGTGTCCTCGTGGTCGTCGCCGAGCACCCGGCGCCGCGCGGCAAGGACGCGCTCGCCCTCGGCGATGGCACCCGGATAGTCACCGAGCTCCTTACGCTTGTGCGCCACACGGTCCATGGACGTCAGCACGGTGGGGTGCTCGGCGCCCAGCACGCGTTCTTCGTCGGCCAGCAGCTGCGACCATTCGGCCAACGCGGCCCGCGTCTCGCGCTGGGGCCGGTCCGCGAACATGTGGCGCGCCGTCAAGGTGGTGATGTGATCCCGACCGAGCACCTCCTCGAATTCGGGAACCAGCTGCTCGAGGACGGCGTAGGCACCGGCCTGGTCTCCCATTTGGAGCTGCAGGTGTACCAGCGCAAGCTTCATGTCCAAGACGTTGGGATGGCGCTCCCCCAGGATCGGGCGGCAGACCGCGACCAGCTCGTTCATGAGTGGCAACGCCCCGGCGAAATCGGCCGCGGCGATGCGCTCCGAGATGAGCCGGGTCAAGGCGGCGAGCGGCCCAGGCAGTTCCGGCTGCGTCATACCGCTATCGAATCTCTCCTGCGGTCCCGTCGCAATTCACCCCGGGGCCGGTGTCGCGCTGGCATGAATCGGCAAGGTGGCCGATAGTCATAGGAACAAAATTCCAACGTCAGCAGAGGTGGGGGTCATGCCGGACGACCCGGGGCGCGCCTGACCATGCGCGGGCACATCATCGTCAGCGGTGACGACGCGCTGGCGACCACGATCGTCGAGGAGCTCAACAACGCCGGTGTGCACATCGTCAAGCTCCAGACCGCCGGCGAGCTCGACACCGCCGGTGTGACCCGGGCTCGCGCCGTGATTTGCGTCGGCGACGACGACGCGACCAACCTCGAAATCGCACTGCTGGCAAGGAAAGCCAACTCCCGGGTGCGCGTGGTGGCACGGCTGGGCAACGACGTGCTGCGCACGGCGATGGCCGCCGACAAGCGTCCCGGCGCGATACTGGACGTCGCCGACCTCGCGGCGCCGTCGGTCGTCGAGGCGTGTCTGGCGCACACCGTGCACCCGTTCGAGGCGGCGGGCATCGAATTCGTCGTCTCCGGGGCCGAGGCACCGTATAGCGCGACGCTGCGCGAAATCTACGGTGACCTGGCACCGGTGGCGGTGATTCACGGTGAGAACTGCGCCACCCCCGGCGAGGTGGTGTCCTGTCCTGGCCGCGACCTGTCGGTACACGCCGGTGACTGGACCGCGATGATCGGCACCGCCGAGGAACTGGCCGAACGCGGCATCAAGGTCCCGCGGCCGACCGTGACCCGCTATCGCCTGCCCCGGCTGCGGCGCATGCTCGACAGTGCGCGGGCGCTGCGCGACGACGTCAACCCGATGTTCGCCCGAGCGTTGCTGGCCGCGGCGTGCCTGCTGATCGGGTCGACGGTAATCCTGCGCTTCTGCTACCAGCCGGGTCCGAGGATGACGTGGCTCGACGCGCTGTATTTCAGCACCGAAACGATCGCGACGGTCGGTTACGGCGATTTCAGCTTTCTCCATCAGCCGACCTGGCTGCGGCTGTTCAGCATCATGTTGATGTTCGCCGGCGTAACGACTACCGCGCTCCTCGTCGCTTTCGTCGCCGACCTGCTGATATCGCGACGTTTTGCCCATTCTGTCGGCCGCCGCCGGGCGCGCCATCTGCGTAACCACGTCATCGTCGTCGGGCTCGGTTCGTTCGGCAGCCGCGTCGTCGCCGACCTCAGGTCAGCGGGCTACGACGTCGCCGTGATCGAGCGGGACGAAAACAACCGCTTCCTCTCGGCGGCGGCCGACCTCGACGTGCCGGTCATCTTCGGGGACGCGACGCTGCGCCAGACGCTGGAGGCCGCCCGCGTCGAGTACGCCCGCGCGGTTGCGGTGCTGACCCAGGACGACATGGTGAACATCGAGACCGGGATCGTGCTGCGCGAGATGCTCGGCCCCCGGGTGAAGCCCGAAGTCGTTCGTACCGACGTTCCCCTGGTGCTGCGCGTCTACGACCGCGCGCTGGGTGCCGCTGTGGCGCAGCGGTTCGGATTCGAAAACGTCCGGTCCACCGTCGAACTGGCCGCGCCGTGGTTCATCGGAGCCGCGATGGGCCTGCAAGTGCTGGGGACATTTTCCGTCGGGCAGCGCTCGTTCATGATCGGCGGGATGCACGTGGCGCCCGGCAGCGAGCTCGACGGGCTGAAGATGTTCGAGCTGTCCACCCAGACCCGGGTCATCGCGATCACCCGACAGGACGCGCCCGTAGAGCTGCACCCCCGGCGGGACGCCTGGCTTCGTGGCGGTGACACCGTCTACCTCGTCGGCCCGTATCGCGAGTTGTTGGCGACGCTGCGCAAAGGGCAGCCGCCGCAGCAGCCGGCCGCGGGCGACGAGCGCGCGTCGGCCTAGTGGCGATCGCGAGCGCGGCGAAGCCGGGCGAAGCGGGTCGCCACCATCGGCCTAGTGGCGATCGCGAGCGCGGCGAAGCCGGGCGAAGCGGGTCGCCACCATCGGCCTAGTGGCGATCGCGAGCGCGGCGAAGCCGGGCGAAGCGGGTCGCCACCATTGGCCTAGTGGCGATCGCGAGCACGGGCTAAAGCCGGCCGGCGACGTCCGCCGCGCGGCTCAGCTGGTCGACGTCCGCGCTCGTCGGGATCAGCTGTACCTCGTCGGTGCCGATGTCCTCGAACTTGCGCAGCACCACCAGCAGCTCGTCCTCGGTGCCGGCCCACCCGGTCGTCGGCGCCATGGCGTCGACGTACTCCGCCGGTATCCAGTTCATGTAGCGCCGTAGGTGGCGATGCACCTGGGCCCGGGCCTGCTCCGGCGGGCCGAACGCGAACCAGAACGACGTCACCAGGTGAGGTTTGCCCTTGCCCGCCTGCGACCACGCGTCGCGCGCGACGTCGAACAACTCGTTCTGCTTGGCGACGTCCAGGTCCAGCGTGGTCCCGGCCAGCCCGGCGGCCCAGGAAGCGGCGCTGCGGATGGTCTTGGGGCCGATGCTGCCCACGAACAGCGGCGGACCGCCGGGCTGCACCGGTGCCGGCCCAACCGGCAGGACCGACTCGGTGAGCTTTTCGCCGGCCCACACCCGCTTCATCACGGCGACGCGCTCGGCCAGTTCGCGCATGGTCTGTGTCGTCGGATCGGCGCCGACAGCGTGGTAGTCCTCGTGCCTGCCGCCCACGCCGATGCCCACCCCCAGCCGCCCGCCGGAGAGCATGTCGCCGGTCGCCAGGCCCTTGGCCAGCATCACCGGGTCATGCAGCTGCGGCACGATCACGGTGGTCAGCAGCCGCACCCGATTCGTCCAGGCCGCGAGCGCACCCAGCAGAGTCAGGTTGTCCGGGTTGTCGAACGCGATGCGCTCGCCCCAGCACAGCGACGAGAACGGGCCGACGTCGATCGCGCGCGCCCAGTTCTCCAAAAGTCCCGCGTCCAAGTCCGGCTCCATCACCGGCAGCGTCATCGCAATCTGCACGACGGCGATTCTGGCATGACAGTCAACATGCGGGCGGACAAGTGGCAGCATGGAGCAGATGGGTTTCACCAGCAGTTCCATCGCGCACGTCCGCCTCACCGTCACCGATATCGAGCGATCCCGGCAGTTTTACGAGAGCGTGTTCGGTTGGCCGGTCCTGCTGGAGGTGCCCGACAACGCGGACGAGGCCACCCGCAGCCAGTTGAGCTTCCTGTTCGGTGGCGTCATCTACGACCTCGGCGGCACGCTGCTGGGACTGCGGCCGGTTGCCACCGACCGCTTCGACGAGGACCGCGCCGGGCTCGACCACATCGCGTTTCGGGTCGCCAGCAAGGATGAATTAGACTCGGCCGCAGCGCATCTCGATGAGCTCAGCGTGACGCACGAGCCCGTAAAAGACATCGGGCCGTCGTACATCCTGGAGTTCCGCGATCCCGACAACATCGCCCTGGAGCTCACGGCACCGAAGTAGGAGGAGGCCATGTCCATCAGCTTCAACCACACCATCGTCGCCGCCCGGGACAAGCACGAGTCCGCGGAGTTCCTCGCCGAATTGTTCGGCCTGCCCAGCCCAAAGCCGTTCGGCCACTTCATGGTTGTCGAACTCGAGCACGGCGCCAGCCTGGACTATGCGGATGCTTCCGACGGCGGGGAGATCCCGCGGCAGCACTATGCCTTCCTGGTGTCCGAAGAGGAATTCGACACGATCTACGGCAAGATCTCCTCGCGCGGCCTGGAGCACTGGGCCGACCCGGGCGCCAAGCGGCCCGGTGAGATCAACCGCAGGGACGGCGGGCGCGGCGTGTACTTCCTCGATCCCTCGGGACATGCCATGGAGATTCTCACCCGCCCCTACGGGTCCGGGGGCTGAAGCTCCGGCGGGCCGCGCCGCCTATTCGCCGGCGTGCGGTGTGCCGTGCCGCACGCTTTCCTGTGCCCGATAATCGTGGGCGAATTGCGCGACATGCTCGGGCAGTGCGTTGGCGGCGACGTCGGCCAGGGTTGTTTCCTCGAGCACCGACCGCATGCTGGCGCGCAACGCCCGCCAGACGTCGGTGAGCGCCGCGGTGGGACCGGAATAGGGCAGATCCCCCAGCCCGATGTCGCGCACGCTCGCCAGTGGCCCGTCGATACAGCGCAATACGTCGGCGATGCTGATCTCGTCTCCGGGACGGGCCAGCTCGTAGCCGCCTTCGCGGCCCCGATGGCTCTTCACCAGGCGGTCGGTGCGCAGGTTGGTCAGGATGTCGACGAGGAATTGCGGCGGTATGCCCTGCGCTTGAGCCAGGTCGTCGGTTTTCACCAATGTCCCGCTGGGGACCGTGGCGAGCTGGACCATGGCCCGCACCGCGTACTCCGCCTTCGCCGACATGCGCACTCTCAGAATTGTGCCACTCGGCGCGCGAATTTCGGTGCAGCCGGGCTGTGCCGGTGCGCTAACCCCGCGATTCGAGCAAATCGACGATGCTGCGCGCCTGTTCCTCGACGGTACGGTCCGGTGTAAGCCGCAGGTCGGGGTTGACCGGCGGCTGATAGGGGCTGTCGATGCCGGTGAAGTGTGCGATCTCGCCCGCGCGGGCCTTGGCGTACAGCCCCTTCGGATCACGCTGCTCGCATTCTTCGATCGGGGTATCGCAGAACACCTCGACGAAGTCGAACCCCGCGGCGGCGTGTACATTACGAGCCATCTCGCGCTGCTCGGTCAGCGGGCTGATCGCCGGTACCAGCACGACGTTGCCGCAGTCGGCGAGCAACGCCGCCACATGCGCCAGCCGGCGCAGATTCTCGGCTCGGTCGGCCATACTGAAGCCCAGGTCGGCATTCAAACCATGTCGCAGGTTGTCGCCGTCGAGAACATAAGCGGGCGTGCCCTTTTCGAGCAGCATCTGCTCGACCAGCATGGCCACCGATGATTTGCCGGAACCGGACAGGCCGGTGAACCACACCGTCTTGCCCCGCGGCCGGGCTTCGGCGACGGCCGACGACTTGTGCCGCACGGTGTTGGGGCTCGCCGTTTGCACCGAGACGTCGCGCAGCACCATGCCCGCGGCCACGGTGCCGTTGGTGTGCGGGTCGATCAGGATGAACGAACCGGTGCTGGCGTTGCGGGTGTACTCGTCGAGCAGCAGCGGCACCTGGGTACGCAGCGAAATGCGGCCAAGCTCGTTGAGCTGCAATGCCGTTGCCGCTTTATCGCGATGCAGGGTGTTCACGTCGAGCCGGTAGTCCAGCCCGGTCACCCTCGCGCGCGTGGTACGGGTGGTGTGCTTGATGACGTAGTCGCGGCCGGGCTCCAGCGCAGCGTCGTCGGCCATCCAGCACACGGTGGCATCGAATTCCTGCGTGACGCGGGGATGATTGTTGGTCCGGGCGATAAGATCACCCCGCGAGATGTCGATCTCATCCGCAAGGCTCACCGACACGGCCATCGGTGGAAAGGCTTCCTCCACTGGACCGTTCGGGCCTTCGATCGCGGTGATGCGGGTGGTCTTGCCGACCGGCAGAACGACGACTTCGTCTCCCGGACGCATGACACCGCTGGCGACGGTGCCGGCGTAGCTGCGGTGGTCTTGATGCTCGCGGGTGTGCGGCCGGATGACGTACTGGACGGGGAAACGCACGTCGACCAGGTTGCGGTCACCGGCGATGTAGACCTCCTCCAGGTGCGACAGCAGCGCCGGACCCTCATACCAGGGCGTCTGGTCCGATTTGGTCACCACGTTG
>NZ_LZKH01000138.1:0-41255 GCF_001672745.1 Mycobacterium sp. E1386 | reverse complement strand
ATGGGCATCGGCCTCATCGACGATCGTTGGGGGCTCGACGCCCTGACGAAGTTCGCCGGCCAGATCACCGCGGCCAGCGTGCTGGTCACCATGGGCGTGGCCTGGAGCGTCCTCTACATCCCGATCGGCGGTGTCGGCACCATCGTGCTGGACCAAGCCTCGTCGATCCTGCTCACGCTGGCGCTCACGGTGTCCATCGTCAACGCGATGAACTTCGTCGACGGACTCGACGGACTGGCCGCGGGGCTCGGACTGATCACCGCGCTGGCGATCTGCATGTTCTCGGTCGGCCTGCTGCGTGATCATGGCGGCGATGTCCTCTTCTATCCGCCCGCCGTGATCTCCGTCGTGCTCGCGGGGGCTTGTCTGGGCTTCCTGCCGCACAACTTCCACCGCGCCAAGATCTTCATGGGCGACTCGGGGTCGATGCTGATCGGCTTGATGCTCGCCGCGGCCTCCACCACCGCCGCCGGCCCCGTCTCGCAAAACGCCTACGGTGCGCGCGACGTGTTCGCGCTGCTGTCGCCGTTCCTGCTGGTGGTCGCCGTCATGTTCGTGCCGATGCTCGATTTGCTGCTGGCGATCGTGCGCCGCACCCGCGCGGGCCGCAGCGCGTTCAGCCCCGACAAGATGCACCTGCACCACCGGTTGCTGCAGATCGGCCATTCGCACCGCCGGGTGGTGTTGCTGATCTACCTCTGGGTCGGCATCGTCGCGTTCGGCGCCGCCAGCACGATCTTCTTCAATCCCCGCGATACCGCCGCGGTGATGCTGGGCGCGATCGTGGTCGCCGGCATCGCGACGGCGATCCCGCTCCTGCGCCGTCGGGACGAGTACGCAGACGAGGACTACGACAGCTAGTAGTAGTGGCCTTCTCCATATGGTACGGTGCAGGTAGAACCCCAAAAAGCCGCACAGAATGCCGGTCCATCGGACGCAGATCCGATTGGGTCGGCTGGGGATTCACGTCGGGAGATACCCCTTGGGTGATTCCACTGTGACGTGCGATACGCTCGGCGGGCCACCGATCAGTCGGTCGGGGGACTCCCGCTTCACCAACTTGGGATTGAGGTGCTGCAGTGACGACACCAGCGCAGGACGCGCCGTTGGTGTTTCCCTCTGTTGCCTTCCGCCCGGTCCGCCTGTTCGTCCTCAGCATTGCGGTCACTGCGGTGGCAGTCGTCGTCGCCGGCCTGACCGGTCACCTGATGGTCGGTGTCTTCTTCGGCGTCGGGCTGCTGCTCGGTTTGCTCAACGCCCTTCTGGTGCGCCGTTCGGTCGCGTCGATCACCGCGAAAGAGCACCCGCTGAAAAGCACGATGGCACTCAATTCTGCCACCCGGCTTGCCATCATCACGATCATCGGGCTGATCATCGCCTACATTTTTCGGCCCGCCGGCCTGGGTGTCGTGTTCGGGCTGGCGCTTTTCCAGGTCTTGTTAGTGGCATCGACGGCGCTTCCGGTCTGGAAGAAGCTGCGTGCCGGTGACTGGGCGGACGCCCATCCCGCGGACGGAGGCGGCTTGACGGCGGGAGCGGAAGGAACGGAAGGAAGAGGCAGCAGCGATGACTGAGACGACGTTCCTGGCCGCCGCGATCGAAGTTGGTGAGCACAACCAGGCCAAATGGCTCGGGCTTACGGTCAACACCGACACCATCCTGTCGACCGCGATCGCCGCGGTGATCGTGCTGGCGCTCGCCTTCTTCCTGCGGGCGAAGATCACCTCCACCGGGGTCCCCAGCGGTGTGCAGCTGTTCTGGGAGGCCATCACCGTCCAGATGCGCGATCAGATCGAGAGTGCGGTCGGGATGCGGATCGCGCCGTTCGTGTTGCCGCTGGCCGTCACCATCTTCGTGTTCATCCTGATCTCCAACTGGCTGTCGGTGCTCCCGCTGCAGTACACCGACAAGTCCGGGCACACCACCGAACTGCTGAAGTCGGCGGCCGCGGACATCAACTACGTTCTGGCGCTGGCCCTCTTCGTGTTCGTCTGCTATCACGTGGCGGGCATCTGGCGCCGCGGCATCGTCGGCCACCCGCTCGCCGTGCTCAAGGGTCACGTGGCGTTCCTGGCCCCGATCAACCTCGTCGAAGAGCTCGCCAAGCCGATCTCGTTGTCGCTCCGACTTTTCGGCAACATCTTCGCCGGCGGCATCCTGGTCGCGCTGATCGCGCTCTTCCCGCCGTACATCATGTGGGCGCCCAACGCGATCTGGAAGGCCTTCGACCTGTTCGTCGGGGCGATCCAGGCGTTCATCTTCTCGATCTTGACCATCCTCTACTTCAGCCAAGCCATGGAGATCGAGGAACATCATGACTGAGTCCACCATGAATCGCTTTGTCCCACACACCATTACAGAGGCCTGGTAGACCGCTACCAGCTATCAAGGAGGATAAGAATGGCTCTGGACCCCCAAGTCGCTGCCGCTGCGCTCATCGGCGGTGGACTCATCATGGGCGGTGGCGCGATCGGCGCCGGTATCGGTGACGGTATCGCCGGTAACGCGCTGGTCTCCGGCATCGCCCGGCAACCCGAGGCGCAAGGCCGGCTGTTCACGCCGTTCTTCATCACCGTCGGTCTGGTCGAGGCGGCCTACTTCATCAACCTGGCGTTCATGGCGCTGTTCGTCTTCGCCACACCCGTCGGCACCTAGTTCGCTGTGATGGGTGACGCGAGTCTGAGCGTTCTGGCATCCAGCCAGGTTGTGGCAGAGGGAGGCAACAACTTCCTCGTTCCCAACGGCACCTTCTTCTTCGTGCTGGCCATCTTCTTGATTGTGCTGGCCGTCATCGGCACCTTCGTCGTGCCGCCGGTCATGCGGGTGTTGCGCGAACGCGACGCCATGGTTGCCAAGACGGCCGCCGACAACAAGAAGGCGGCCGAGCAGTTCGACGCCGCCAAGGCCGACTACGAAGAGGCCCTGACGGAGGCGCGGGTCAAGGCGTCGTCGCTGCGCGACAATGCCCGCGCCGAGGGCCGTAAGGTGGTCGAAGACGCGCGCGCCAGTGCCGAGCAACAGGTGATGTCGACGTTGCAAATGGCCTCCGAGCAACTCAAGCGGGAGAGAGACGCCGTGGAGCTGGATCTGCGCGCCAACGTGGCGGCCATGTCGGCGACGCTGGCCAGCCGGATCCTCGGCGTCGAGGTGGCCCCGGCCACCGCGGCAACATCGGCAACCGGGAAATCTGGACGGTAATCGCGTATGTCGACATTCATCGGGCAGTTGATCGGTTTCGCGGCCATCGTGCTTTTGGTCATGCGTTACGTCGTGCCGCCGGTACGTCGTCTGATGGCCGCCCGCCAAGAGACCGTGCGCCAACAGCTGAAAGACTCTGCGGCAGCGGCAGATCGGTTGAGCGAGTCGACCACGGCCCACAGCAACGCGGTGGAATCCGCCAAGACCGAAGCCGAGCGGCTCGTCGAAGAAGCCGAGACGGACGCCGGCCGCATCGCCGAACAGTTCCGGACCCAGGCCGGCGTCGAGTCCGAACGCATCACCGCGCAGGGTGCCCGCCAGGCCGACCTGCTGCGCACCCAGCTGAGCCGCCAGCTTCGCCTGGAGCTCGGTCACGAGGCGGTGCGTCAGGCGGGCGAGCTGGTGCGTAACTACGTCGCCGACCCCGCGCAACAAGCGGGTACCGTCGATCGCTTCCTGGACGACCTCGAAGCGATGGCCCCGGCACCCGCGGAGGTCCAATACCCGCTGCTGGCGAAGATGCGCTCCGCCAGTCGGGTGGCGGTTGCCAGCCTGGCGGAGCGGTTCAGCGACATAGCCAAAAACCTTGACAATAAGGCGCTTTCCAGCCTGTCCGCCGAGCTGGTTTCGGTCGCCGAAATGCTGGACCGGGAGATCGTTGTCACCCGGTACCTGACCGTGCCCGCCGAGGATGCGGCGCCCCGGATCCGGCTGATCGAGCGGCTGGTCTCGGGCAAGGTCGCCGATGCCACGCTCGACGTTCTGCGGATGGCCGTCTCGGAGCGTTGGTCGGCCAACTCCGATTTGGGCGACGCGATCGAGCACATCTCGCGCCAGGCCTTGCTCGAGGTCGCCGAACGCGAGGACAAGGTCGACGACGTGGAAGACCAGTTGTTCCGGTTCTCCCGCATCCTGGACGCACAGCCCCGGCTCGGGATCCTGTTGGGCGACTACGGCGTTCCGGTGGAAGGCCGAATCGACCTGCTTCGCAAGGTTCTTGACAGTGCCAGCGCCCGGGTCGACCCGATCGTCGTGGCGCTGCTGACCCAAACCGTCCAACTGCTCAGGGGCGAGTCCGCCGAGGAGGCCTTCCAGTTCCTGGCGAAAGTCGCGGTGGCGCGCCGCGGCGAGATCGTCGCGCGGGTCAGTGCGGCGGCCGACCTCAGCGACGCCCAACGATCTCGCCTCACCGACGTGCTCGGCCGTATCTACGGCCATCCGGTGACGGTGCAGCTGCAGGTCTCCGACGAACTGCTCGGCGGTCTGCTCATCTCCGTGGCAGACGAAGTGATTGACGGGACACTCGCTTCTCGCCTCGCCGCAGCGAAGGCGCAACTGCCGGACTGACACCAACCACCTACCACAACCACACGCGAACGAAGATCAAGTAGGAAGACGAAAAGCCATGGCCGAGTTGACAATCTCCGCTGATGACATCCAGAGCGCCATCGAGGAGTATGTAGGCTCTTTCACCTCCGACACCTCCCGCGAAGAGGTCGGTACCGTCGTCGAGGCCGGGGACGGCATCGCGCACGTCGAAGGCCTGCCCTCCGTCATGACCCAGGAGCTGCTCGAGTTCCCGGGCGGGGTCCTGGGCGTCGCATTGAACCTCGACGAGCACAGCGTCGGTGCGGTGATCCTGGGTGACTTCGAGAAAATCGAAGAGGGCCAACAGGTCAAGCGCACCGGCGAGGTCCTGTCCGTCCCCGTCGGCGACGCGTTCCTGGGCCGCGTCGTCAACCCGCTCGGCCACCCCATCGACGGCCGGGGAGACATCGACACCGACACGCGCCGCGCGCTGGAGATCCAGGCGCCGTCCGTGGTGCAGCGGCAGAGCGTGAGCGAGCCGCTGCAGACCGGCATCAAGGCCATCGACGCGATGACCCCGATCGGTCGCGGTCAGCGGCAGCTGATCATCGGCGACCGCAAGACCGGCAAGACCGCCGTCTGCGTCGACACCATCCTCAACCAGCGGGAGAACTGGGAAAGCGGCGACGAGAAGAAGCAGGTCCGCTGCGTCTATGTGGCGATCGGCCAGAAGGGCACCACGATCGCCTCGGTCCGTCGGGCGCTCGAAGAGGGTGGCGCGATGGACTACACCACCATCGTCGCTGCCCCGGCTTCCGACTCCGCCGGCTTCAAATGGCTTGCGCCGTACACGGGTTCGGCGATCGCCCAGCACTGGATGTACGACGGCAAGCATGTGCTGATCGTCTTCGACGACCTGAGCAAGCAGGCCGAGGCGTACCGCGCGATCTCGCTGCTGCTGCGCCGCCCGCCGGGTCGCGAGGCCTACCCCGGTGACGTGTTCTACTTGCACTCGCGGCTGTTGGAACGCTGCGCGAAGCTCTCCGACGACCTCGGGGGTGGCTCGCTGACCGGTCTGCCGATCATCGAGACCAAGGCGAACGACATCTCGGCCTACATCCCGACCAACGTCATCTCGATCACCGACGGCCAGTGCTTCCTGGAGTCCGACCTGTTCAACCAGGGTGTCCGGCCGGCCATCAACGTTGGTGTGTCGGTGTCCCGCGTGGGCGGTGCGGCGCAGATCAAGGCCATGAAAGAGGTGGCCGGGTCGCTGCGTCTGGACCTGTCGCAGTACCGCGAACTCGAGTCGTTCGCGGCCTTCGCTTCGGACCTGGACGCGACGTCCAAGGCGCAGCTGGAGCGCGGTGAACGGCTGGTTGAGCTGCTCAAGCAACCGCAATACCAGCCCATGCCGGTTGAGGAGCAGGTGGTTTCGATCTTCCTGGGCACCGGCGGTCACCTGGACTCCGTGCCGGTGGAAGACGTCAGGCGCTTCGAAACCGAGTTGCTGGACCACATGCGGGCGTCGGAAGAGAAGTTCCTGGCCGGTGTCCGCGACAGCGGAAAGCTCTCCGAAGAGGGCGAGAACCAGCTGACCGAGATCATCAACAACTTCAAGAAGGGCTTCGCTGCCACCGGCGGTGGATCGGTGGTGCCCGACGAGCACGTCGAGCCTTTGGACGAGGAGGATCTCGAAAAGGAGTCGGTCCAGGTCAAGAAGGAGAAGCCGAAGGACAAGAAGGACTCCAAGAGCGGTAAGGACAAGAAGTAGCTAACAATGGCTGCAACACTTCGCGAACTACGCGGTCGAATTCGTTCGGCAGGGTCGATCAAAAAGATCACCAAGGCCCAGGAGATGATCGCGACATCGCGCATCGGTAAGGCGCAGGCTCGGCTGGAAGCCGCTAGGCCCTATGCGTTTCAGATCACCGCGATGTTGACCACGCTGTCGTCCGAAGCCGCCCTCGATCACCCTCTGCTGGTCGAGAGAGAAGAACCCAAGCGGGCCGGCGTTCTGGTGGTGTCCTCCGACCGCGGATTGTGCGGGGCGTACAACTCCAGCATCTTCCGCCGGGCCGAGGAGTTGTTCTCGCTGCTGAGGGAGGAAGGCAAGACGCCGGTCGTGTACACGGTCGGCCGGAAGGCGCTGAACTACTTCAAGTTCCGCAACTGGGACATCACCGAATCGTGGACGGGCTTCTCCGAGCAGCCCAGCTACGAAAACGCCGCGGAGATCGCTTCGACTCTCGTCGAGACGTTCATGAAGGGTGCGGGCGACGACGAGTCATCGGACGACCAAGGCGTGGACGAACTGCACATCGTCTACTCGGAGTTCAAGTCGATGATGTCGCAGGCAGCGGTGGCCCACCGCATCGCCCCGCTGGTCGTGGAATATGTCGAGGACACCGAGGAACTTCATACGCTGTATTCGTTCGAGCCAGACGCGACAACGCTTTTCGAGTCGTTGCTGCCGCGGTATGTGACGACCCGCGTCTACGCCGCGCTACTCGAATCGGCGGCATCGGAGCTCGCGTCGCGCCAACGAGCGATGAAGTCGGCAACCGACAACGCGGACGACCTGATCAAAGAGCTGACGCTGATGGCGAACCGCGAGCGGCAGGCTCAGATCACCCAAGAGATCAGCGAAATCGTCGGCGGTGCAAACGCACTCGCCGACGCCAAGTAGCACACGAGGAAGAAGAAAAAACATGGCTGCTACTACCGAAGCAACAGAAAAGACCGATAAGTCCACCAACTCCGAGACCAGCGGCCGCGTGGTACGAATCACCGGGCCCGTGGTCGACGTCGAGTTCCCGCGTGGATCCGTTCCTGAACTGTTCAACGCGCTCAACGCCGAGATCACGTTCGAGGAACTCAAGAAGACCCTCACGCTGGAGGTCGCACAGCACCTCGGCGACAACCTGGTTCGCACCATTTCGTTGCAGCCCACCGACGGCCTGGTCCGCGGCGTCGAGGTGACCGACAGCGGCAAGCCGATCTCGGTACCGGTCGGCCAAGAGGTGAAGGGTCACGTCTTCAACGCGCTCGGAGACTGTCTGGACAAGCCGGGCTACGGCGAGGACTTCGAGCACTGGTCGATCCACCGCAAGCCCCCGGCGTTCGAAGAGCTCGAGCCCCGCACCGAGATGCTCGAAACCGGTCTCAAGGTCGTCGACCTGCTCACCCCGTACGTGCGCGGTGGCAAGATCGCGCTGTTCGGCGGTGCCGGCGTGGGCAAGACGGTGCTCATCCAGGAGATGATCAACCGTATCGCCCGAAACTTCGGTGGTACTTCGGTTTTCGCCGGCGTGGGCGAGCGCACCCGCGAGGGCAACGACCTCTGGGTCGAGCTCAAAGAAGCCGACGTGCTCAAAGACACCGCGCTGGTGTTCGGTCAGATGGACGAGCCGCCCGGCACCCGTATGCGGGTGGCGCTGTCGGCGCTGACGATGGCGGAGTGGTTCCGCGACGAGGCCGGCCAGGACGTGCTGCTGTTCATCGACAACATCTTCCGCTTCACCCAGGCGGGTTCCGAGGTGTCGACACTGCTCGGCCGCATGCCGTCGGCCGTGGGTTACCAGCCGACGCTGGCCGACGAGATGGGCGAGCTGCAGGAGCGCATCACGTCGACGCGCGGCCGCTCGATCACGTCGATGCAGGCGGTCTACGTGCCCGCCGACGACTACACCGACCCCGCGCCGGCGACGACGTTCGCTCACCTGGACGCGACGACCGAGCTGTCGCGCTCGGTGTTCTCCAAGGGAATTTTCCCCGCGGTGGACCCGCTGGCATCGAGCTCGACCATCCTGGACCCGAGCGTCGTCGGTGACGAGCACTACCGGGTGGCGCAGGAGGTCATCCGAATCCTGCAGCGGTACAAGGACCTCCAGGACATCATCGCCATCCTCGGTATCGACGAGCTGTCGGAAGAAGACAAGCAGCTCGTTCAGCGCGCACGACGCATCGAGCGGTTCCTCTCGCAGAACATGATGGCGGCCGAGCAGTTCACGGGTCAGCCGGGTTCGACGGTGCCGCTGAAGGAGACCATCGAGGCGTTCGACCGTCTGACCAAGGGCGACTTCGACCACATACCGGAGCAGGCGTTCTTCTTGATCGGCGGCCTCGACGACTTGGCCAAGAAGGCCGAAGGCTTCGGCGCCAAGTTGGATTCCTGAGGCGTGAGTGAATCGGCTCTGAAAGGCTCTGTGGCATGGCTGAATTGAACGTTGAGATAGTCGCGGTCGACCGGAAGATATGGTCGGGCGAGGCAACGTTTCTGTTCACCCGCACCACCGTCGGTGAAATCGGCATTCTGCCCAGGCATATCCCGGTTGTCGCCCAGTTGGTCGACGATGCGATGGTGCGCGTCGAGCGCGAAGGCGAAGACGATCTGCGGGTCGCCATCGAAGGTGGGTTTCTGTCGGTCACCGAGGAGACGGTGACGGTCCTGGCCGAGTCTGCCGCCTTCGAATCCGAGATCGACGAAAGCGCCGCCAGGGAGGAATCCGAGTCCGACGACCCGCGCATCGCGGCGCGGGGGCGCGGCAGGTTACGCGCCGTCGGCGCAATCGACTAGCCGCCTCGGAGAAGACAGTGAGCGCGCCCATGATCAGCATGGTCGCGCTCGTTGTCGTCTTGGCGGGCGCGGTCGTCGCGCTGAGCTATCGGTTGTGGAAGCTGCGCCAGGGCGGCACGGCGGGAATCATGCGGGACATCCCCGCGGTCGGAGGTCACGGCTGGCGTCACGGCGTGATTCGGTACCGCGGCGGCGAGGCGGCGTTCTACCGACTGTCCAGCCTGCGATTATGGCCGGACCGTCGAATCAGCCGCAGGGGAGTGGAGATCGTCGCCCGGCGTGCGCCGCGCGGCGACGAATTCGACATCATGACCGACGAGATCGTCGTGGTGGAGCTGCGCGATACGACCCAGGACCGCAGGACCGGTTACGAGATCGCGCTGGACAAGGGCGCTTTGACGGCCTTCCTGTCCTGGCTGGAGTCCCGTCCGTCACCACGCGCTCGTCGCCGCAGCGTTTAAGCCCTGCGCCGCAGGCTAACCCGCGCTCGGTCTGCCTCCGCCGGGCTTCCACAACACGTCGCCGTCGGGGTTTGCCGCGCGCGCCAGGATGAAAAGCAGATCCGAGAGGCGGTTCAGGTATTTCGCCGGAAGCACGTTGATCTGCTGCGGCGTGGCATCGATCGCCGCCCACGCCGAGCGCTCCGCTCGACGGACGATGGTGCGGGCGACGTGCAACATTGCCGACAACGGCGAACCGCCCGGCAGCACAAAGGAATTCAGCGTGGCCAGGTGCTCGTTATATTTGTCACACCAGCCCTCCAGTCGATCGATGTAGGGCTGGGTGATTCGCAGCGGGGGATATTCGGGGTTTTCCACCACCGGGGTCGACAGGTCAGCGCCGGCGTCGAACAGATCGTTCTGGATCTGCCGCAGCACGCCCGCGATTTCCTCGTCGGGCTGCCCCATCGCGATCGCGACGCCGATCGCCGAGTTGGCCTCGTCGCAATCGGCGTACGCGACCAGGCGAGGGTCGTTCTTGGAGACCCGCGAGAAGTCACTCAATCCCGTCGTGCCGTCGTCACCGGTTCGCGTATAGATGCGGGTCAGGTGTATCGCCATGAGCAAAACGGTACTGCGCCCGGGGTAGGCATGGAGGCTCGGCTCGATTGCCCGTCTCCTGTTCACTCCGCCGCACGGAGCGCATCGTCGCCGAGCTGGGCTGACTGACAAGCCGATACCGCTTCACTAGACTGACGCGGGTGGCTGAGCGATTCGTGGTGACCGGCGGCAACCGGTTGTCCGGCGAAGTCGCAGTGGGCGGCGCCAAAAACAGTGTGCTCAAGCTGATGGCCGCGACCCTGCTGGCCGAAGGCACCAGCACCATCACCAACTGCCCCGACATCCTCGATGTGCCTTTGATGGCCGAGGTGTTGCGTGGGCTCGGTGCCACCGTCGAGCTCGACGGCGACGTCGCCCGCATCACCTCGCCCGACGAGCCGAAATACGACGCCGATTTCGCCGCGGTGCGCCAGTTCCGCGCATCGGTCTGCGTGCTGGGTCCGCTGGTCGGCCGGTGCAAGCGGGCCAGGGTTGCGCTGCCGGGCGGTGACGCGATCGGGTCTCGTCCGCTCGACATGCACCAGTCGGGCCTGCGCCAACTGGGCGCGCAATGCAACATCGAGCACGGCTGCGTCGTCGCCCAAGCCGACACGTTGCGCGGTGCGGAGATTCAGCTGGAGTTCCCGTCGGTGGGAGCCACCGAGAACATCCTGATGGCCGCCGTCTTGGCCGAGGGCGTAACCACGATCCACAATGCGGCGCGCGAGCCCGATGTCGTGGACCTGTGCACCATGTTGAATCAAATGGGCGCGCAGGTCGAAGGTGCGGGTTCGCCGACCATGACCATCACCGGCGTTCCCCGGCTACACCCGACCGAGCACCGCGTGATCGGGGACCGCATCGTCGCCGCCACGTGGGGCATCGCGGCCGCAATGACCCGAGGCGACATTTCGGTGACGGGCGTCGACCCGGCCCACCTCCAGGTGGTGCTGCATAAACTGCACGACGCCGGCGCGACGGTGACCCAAACGGACGACAGCTTCCGGATCACGCAGTACGAACGCCCCAAAGCCGTCAACGTCGCGACGCTGCCGTTCCCCGGGTTCCCGACCGACCTGCAGCCGATGGCGATCGCCCTGGCGTCCATCGCCGACGGCACGTCGATGATCACGGAAAACGTTTTCGAGGCGCGCTTCCGCTTCGTCGAAGAAATGATCCGGTTGGGCGCCGACGCCCGCACGGACGGTCACCATGCCGTCGTACGTGGACTGCCGCAATTATCGAGCGCCCCGGTGTGGTGTTCGGACATTCGGGCCGGCGCCGGCCTGGTGCTGGCGGGGCTCGTCGCGGACGGTGACACCGAGGTCCACGACGTCTTCCACATCGATCGCGGCTACCCCTTGTTCGTCGAAAACCTGGCGATTTTGGGAGCGGAGATCGAGCGGGTAGAGTAACCAAAGTCAGTGCCCCGCAGGGCCGGTCGCCACACCAGGCGGTCGACACCCCGGGCGCTTGACTCCCTCGCTGGATTGGTACTAGCCTGGCACGGCTGCTCCCGAAACGGTCTCTAGAAGACCAAAACTGGGAGTTGACTCCACTGCCGGACTTGTATTAAGCTGGCAGGGTTGCCCCAAAACGGGCGAAACAAGTGTTGTTTGAGAACTCAATAGTGTGTTTGGTCTTTTTATTTGTTGTTGTTTTTGGCCATACCTAGCACTCCCCGTGTGTGGGTATGGCAATTTTTGATGCCAGTTATTTGGTGTCTTTTTGTTAGGTCAGATTTTCTCTGATTTGAAATTCACCTCGTTCTGCGAGGAGATTTTGTTTGGAGAGTTTGATCCTGGCTCAGGACGAACGCTGGCGGCGTGCTTAACACATGCAAGTCGAACGGAAAGGCCCCTTCGGGGGTACTCGAGTGGCGAACGGGTGAGTAACACGTGGGCAATCTGCCCTGCACTTCGGGATAAGCCTGGGAAACTGGGTCTAATACCGGATAGGACCACTTGGCGCATGCCTTGTGGTGGAAAGCTTTTGCGGTGTGGGATGGGCCCGCGGCCTATCAGCTTGTTGGTGGGGTGATGGCCTACCAAGGCGACGACGGGTAGCCGGCCTGAGAGGGTGTCCGGCCACACTGGGACTGAGATACGGCCCAGACTCCTACGGGAGGCAGCAGTGGGGAATATTGCACAATGGGCGCAAGCCTGATGCAGCGACGCCGCGTGGGGGATGACGGCCTTCGGGTTGTAAACCTCTTTCACCATCGACGAAGGCTCACTTCGTGAGTTGACGGTAGGTGGAGAAGAAGCACCGGCCAACTACGTGCCAGCAGCCGCGGTAATACGTAGGGTGCGAGCGTTGTCCGGAATTACTGGGCGTAAAGAGCTCGTAGGTGGTTTGTCGCGTTGTTCGTGAAATCTCACGGCTTAACTGTGAGCGTGCGGGCGATACGGGCAGACTAGAGTACTGCAGGGGAGACTGGAATTCCTGGTGTAGCGGTGGAATGCGCAGATATCAGGAGGAACACCGGTGGCGAAGGCGGGTCTCTGGGCAGTAACTGACGCTGAGGAGCGAAAGCGTGGGGAGCGAACAGGATTAGATACCCTGGTAGTCCACGCCGTAAACGGTGGGTACTAGGTGTGGGTTTCCTTCCTTGGGATCCGTGCCGTAGCTAACGCATTAAGTACCCCGCCTGGGGAGTACGGCCGCAAGGCTAAAACTCAAAGGAATTGACGGGGGCCCGCACAAGCGGCGGAGCATGTGGATTAATTCGATGCAACGCGAAGAACCTTACCTGGGTTTGACATGCACAGGACGCGTCTAGAGATAGGCGTTCCCTTGTGGCCTGTGTGCAGGTGGTGCATGGCTGTCGTCAGCTCGTGTCGTGAGATGTTGGGTTAAGTCCCGCAACGAGCGCAACCCTTGTCTCATGTTGCCAGCGGGTAATGCCGGGGACTCGTGAGAGACTGCCGGGGTCAACTCGGAGGAAGGTGGGGATGACGTCAAGTCATCATGCCCCTTATGTCCAGGGCTTCACACATGCTACAATGGCCGGTACAAAGGGCTGCGATGCCGTAAGGTTAAGCGAATCCTTTTAAAGCCGGTCTCAGTTCGGATCGGGGTCTGCAACTCGACCCCGTGAAGTCGGAGTCGCTAGTAATCGCAGATCAGCAACGCTGCGGTGAATACGTTCCCGGGCCTTGTACACACCGCCCGTCACGTCATGAAAGTCGGTAACACCCGAAGCCAGTGGCCTAACCCTTTGGGAGGGAGCTGTCGAAGGTGGGATCGGCGATTGGGACGAAGTCGTAACAAGGTAGCCGTACCGGAAGGTGCGGCTGGATCACCTCCTTTCTAAGGAGCACCACGAAAAACACCCCAATTGGTGGGGTGTAAGCCGTGCGGGGTTCTCATCTGTAGTGGATGAGGGCCGGGTGCACAACAGCAAATGATTGCCAGACACACTATTGGGCCCTGAGACAACACTCGGCCAGTCCGTGTGGTGTCCCTCCATCTTGGTGGTGGGGTGTGGTGTTTGAGTATTGGATAGTGGTTGCGAGCATCTAAACGGATGCGTTGCCGGCAACGGTCGCGTATTCGTTGAAATGTGTAATTTCTTCTTTGGTTTTTGTGTGTATGTAAGTGTTTAAGGGCGCATGGTGGATGCCTTGGCATCGAGAGCCGATGAAGGACGTGGGAGGCTGCGATATGCCTCGGGGAGCTGTCAACCGAGCTTTGATCCGAGGATTTCCGAATGGGGAAACCCAGCACGAGTGATGTCGTGTTACCCGCATCTGAATATATAGGGTGCGGGAGGTAACGCGGGGAAGTGAAACATCTCAGTACCCGTAGGAGAAGAAAACAATTGTGATTCCGTTAGTAGTGGCGAGCGAACGCGGAACAGGCTAAACCGCACGCATGTGTAACCGGGTAGGGGTTGTGTGTGCGGGGTAGTGGGATTGATATGTCTCAGCTCTACCTGGCTGAGGGGTAGTCATAAAGTGTCGTGGTTAGCGGAAGTGGCCTGGGACGGCCCGCCGTAGACGGTGAAAGCCCGGTACGCGAAAACCCGGCACCTACCTTGTATCAACTCCCGAGTAGCAGCGGGCCCGTGGAATCTGCTGTGAATCTGCCGGGACCACCCGGTAAGCCTAAATACTTCTCGATGACCGATAGCGGATTAGTACCGTGAGGGAATGGTGAAAAGTACCCCGGGAGGGGAGTGAAAGAGTACCTGAAACCGTGTGCCTACAATCCGTCAGAGCCTCCTTGTGGGGTGATGGCGTGCCTTTTGAAGAATGAGCCTGCGAGTCAGGGACACGTCGCGAGGTTAACCCGTGCGGGGTAGCCGCAGCGAAAGCGAGTCTGAATAGGGCGCATCCCCTTTGGGGTGTAGTGGCGTGTTCTGGACCCGAAGCGGAGTGATCTACCCATGGCCAGGGTGAAGCGCGGGTAAGACCGCGTGGAGGCCCGAACCCACTTAGGTTGAAGACTGAGGGGATGAGCTGTGGGTAGGGGTGAAAGGCCAATCAAACTCCGTGATAGCTGGTTCTCCCCGAAATGCATTTAGGTGCAGCGTTACGTGTTTCACCACGGAGGTAGAGCTACTGGATGGCCGATGGGCCCTACTAGGTTACTGACGTCAGCCAAACTCCGAATGCCGTGGTGTATAGCGTGGCAGTGAGACGGCGGGGGATAAGCTCCGTACGTCGAGAGGGAAACAGCCCAGATCGCCGGCTAAGGCCCCTAAGCGTGTGCTAAGTGGAAAAGGATGTGCAGTCGCAGAGACAACCAGGAGGTTGGCTTAGAAGCAGCCACCCTTGAAAGAGTGCGTAATAGCTCACTGGTCAAGTGATTGTGCGCCGATAATGTAGCGGGGCTCAAGCACACCGCCGAAGCCGCGGCAACCGTAAGGTTGGGTAGGGGAGCGTCCCCCATGCAGCGAAGCTACCGGGTAACCGGTGGTGGAGTTTGGGGGAGTGAGAATGCAGGCATGAGTAGCGATAAGGCAAGTGAGAACCTTGCCCGCCGTAAGACCAAGGGTTCCTGGGCCAGGCCAGTCCGCCCAGGGTGAGTCGGGACCTAAGGCGAGGCCGACAGGCGTAGTCGATGGACAACGGGTTGATATTCCCGTACCCGTGTGTGGGCGTCCCTGACGAATCAGCGGTACTAACCACCCAAATGGTGGTCTATCAATCCCTTCGGGGTGCGAGGATCGCCGGCTGCGTGGGACCTTCGCTGGTAGTAGTCAAGCAATGGGGTGACGCAGGAAGGTAGCCGTACCAGTCAGTGGTAATACTGGGGCAAACCTGTAGGGAGAGCGATAGGCAAATCCGTCGCTCATTAATCCTGAGAGGTGATGCATAGCCGATTGAGGTGAATTCGGTGATCCTCTGCTGCCAAGAAAAGCCTCTAGCGAGCACACACACGGCCCGTACCCCAAACCGACACAGGTGGTCAGGTAGAGCATACCAAGGCGTACGAGATAACTATGGTTAAGGAACTCGGCAAAATGCCCCCGTAACTTCGGGAGAAGGGGGGCCGGAATACCGTGAACACCCTTGCGGTGGGAGCGGGATTCGGCCGCAGAAACCAGTGGGTAGCGACTGTTTACTAAAAACACAGGTCCGTGCGAAGTCGCAAGACGATGTATACGGACTGACGCCTGCCCGGTGCTGGAAGGTTAAGAGGACCCGTTAACCGTAAGGTGAAGCGGAGAATTTAAGCCCCAGTAAACGGCGGTGGTAACTATAACCATCCTAAGGTAGCGAAATTCCTTGTCGGGTAAGTTCCGACCTGCACGAATGGCGTAACGACTTCCCAACTGTCTCAACCATAGACTCGGCGAAATTGCACTACGAGTAAAGATGCTCGTTACGCGCGGCAGGACGAAAAGACCCCGGGACCTTCACTACAACTTGGTATTGGTGTTCGGTACGGTTTGTGTAGGATAGGTGGGAGACTGTGAAACCCCAACGCCAGTTGGGGCGGAGTCGTTGTTGAAATACCACTCTGATCGTATTGGACACCTAACGTCGAACCCTTATCGGGTTCACGGACAGTGCCTGGCGGGTAGTTTAACTGGGGCGGTTGCCTCCTAAAATGTAACGGAGGCGCCCAAAGGTTCCCTCAACCTGGACGGCAATCAGGTGTTGAGTGTAAGTGCACAAGGGAGCTTGACTGCGAGACTTACAAGTCAAGCAGGGACGAAAGTCGGGACTAGTGATCCGGCACCCCCGAGTGGAAGGGGTGTCGCTCAACGGATAAAAGGTACCCCGGGGATAACAGGCTGATCTTCCCCAAGAGTCCATATCGACGGGATGGTTTGGCACCTCGATGTCGGCTCGTCGCATCCTGGGGCTGGAGCAGGTCCCAAGGGTTGGGCTGTTCGCCCATTAAAGCGGCACGCGAGCTGGGTTTAGAACGTCGTGAGACAGTTCGGTCTCTATCCGCCGCGCGCGTCAGAAACTTGAGGAAACCTGTCCCTAGTACGAGAGGACCGGGACGGACGAACCTCTGGTATACCAGTTGTCCCACCAGGGGCACGGCTGGATAGCCACGTTCGGACAGGATAACCGCTGAAAGCATCTAAGCGGGAAACCTTCTCCAAGATCAGGTTTCTCACCCTTTTAGAGGGATAAGGCCCCCCGCAGACCACGGGATCGATAGGCCAGACCTGGAAGCCCAGTAATGGGTGTAGGGAACTGGCACTAACCGGCCGAAAACTTACTTATACACAATCGCAACCACTTTTCAGTTCCAGCGACTATTAGTCGCGGGACGCTCTGACGCCACACCCCCCACCGAAACCAAATTTAAATAGAGTTACGGCGGCCACAGCGACAGGGAAACGCCCGGTCCCATTCCGAACCCGGAAGCTAAGCCTGTCAGCGCCGATGATACTGCCCATCCGGGTGGAAAAGTAGGACACCGCCGAACATACACAAAAACACCCCCGGCGACGGGGGTGTTTTTGCATTCGCTGACGCCGGCGCGTTCCTAATCGAATAGCGTCAAAGCCGAATTCACCGAAGCGCGTTTCTTTTCCAATGCGAGCAGCGTCCGCTTTCGGTCGAGGCCGCCACCGTAGCCGGTAAGGCTGCCGTTGGCACCGATAACGCGGTGGCAGGGAATGACAATCGCAATCGGGTTGTGGCCATTGGCCAATCCCACGGCTCGTGCGGAACCGGAAGCGCCGATCTGGTCCGCGATTTGTCCGTACGATCTCGTTTCGCCATAGGGGATAGTCCGAAGGGCCTCCCACACTCTCCGCTGGAATGTGGAGCCGCGCAGCTCGAATTCGAAATCGAACTCCGTGAGTTCGCCCTCGAAATATGCGTTGAGTTGCTCAGTAGCCTCGTTGAATGCCGCCGGATTCGGGGCCCAGCCGGTGCGGCTTGGCTCGTAGGTCTGGTCGACCATTCGAAGCATGGTCAGAACCGAGTCCTGGCCGGCAAGGGTCAGCGGCCCGATCGGGCTGTCGATGGTGCGGTACTCGATCATGCGACCTCCTGTGGTGGCCATTGGTTAACCGGATGCTCGAGGGTGGTCCATAGGTACTGGGTTGCGTAGGAGCGCCAAGGGCGCCACTGGACGCCATGGGCGACCAGGGCCCGCTCGCCACTCGGTAAGCCCAGCTCCTTGGCGGCCAGGCGAAGGCCGAGGTCGGTGGCGGGGAACGCGTCGGGGTCACCGAGGCCGCGCATCGCAATCACCTCTGCGGTCCATGGGCCCACCCCCGGCACATCCAGCAATTGCCTGCGGGCGGCCTCCCAGTCGCTCCCGCTGTCCAGGACGATACTGCCGTCGACGAGACGGGCGACGAGTGCGTTGAGGGTTCGTCGCCGGGCTTCGGGGACCGCCAAGTGGACGGGGTCGATCTCGGCCAGCTGCTCCGCTGACGGGAAGGTGTGGGTCAATCCGCCGTCGGGGTCGGCGACCGGCTCCCCGTACGCCGCGACAAGGCGGCCGGCGTGGGTTCTGGCCGCCTTTGTCGACACCTGCTGCCCCAGGACCGCCCGCACGGCCAGCTCGGCCTCGTCGACGGTGCGCGGAATGCGTTGGCCGGGCGCCTTGGCCACCACGGGAGCCAGGTACGGGTCCCCAGCCAGCGCGCCGTCCACCGCCTCGGGGTCGGCGTCGAGATCCAGCAGCCGCCGGCAGCGGGCGATCGCAGTCGTCAGGTCACGGAAGTCGTCGAGAGTGAGCACACAGCGGACATGGTCGACCGCCGGTGTCAGGGCGGCCACGCCGCTGCCGAACGGAAGGCGCAGGCTGCGTCGGTACGCACCATCGCGGACCTCCTCGCATCCGGGCACCGTGCCGGCGGCGAGATGACCGAAGACGCCCTCATAGGCGAATGGTGTGCGCACCGGCAACCGCAGGCTGACCGTCCCCGCCGACGCCGCTCCGAGCTTCGCGGCACCCGAAGGATCCGCCGCGCGTCGGCGCAGCTCCGTCGGCGCGTTGTCGAAGACCGCACGCACGGTGTCGTTGAACTGGCGAATGCTCGAAAAGCCGGACGCGAACGCGATGTCGCCGAAGGGCAGGTTCGTGGTCTCGACGAGCAGGCGGGCGGTCTGCGCCCGTTGGGCCCGGGCCAGTGCGAGCGGGCCGGCCCCGACCTCGGCCTGCAACAGCCGCTCCAACTGGCGGGTGGTGTAACCGAGGTGGGCCGCCAGCCCGCCGACACCTTCGCGGTCCACCGTGCCGTCGGCGATGAGCCGCATCGTTCGTGCAACGACGTCGCCGCGCACATTCCATTCCGGCGATCCCGGAGACGCGTCGGGACGGCACCGCTTACATGCCCGAAATCCTGCGCGCTGAGCAGCGGCGGCGGTCGGATAGAACCGGACGTTGCGGGCGAAAGGCGGACGCACCGGGCAGCTGGGCCGGCAATAGATGCCCGTTGTCAGCACCGCCGTGACGAACCAGCCGTCGAACCGCGCGTCCTTGGACTGGACGGCGCGGTAGCAGCGTTCGAAGTCTTCGTGCACGCCTCAAGACTTACACCCGCCCGCCGACAAAACTGGCGGAAAAACGACATGGTAGTGCGGACCGTCGCTGTCCCTTGCCGCACGTGTCGAGGTTGCAGGCCTGTTAGAGCACCTATATGTTTCGTTTTATGTCAAATTGCCCCGGATCATGAGCAGGCTCCCACGCCGCGATTGGCCACGGCTTGTGGGGTCAGGCGAGTCGGCTCGCCCAGCCGTGTTCGGCGCCGGCATTTGTTCATTCGCTGGCGGTCCTTCCCACTGACGCTTATGGACGGGCCACTGCTACCGGGGAGTCGTGCGGCGGAGTCCGAAGCCATCTCCGAATTTCTCGATGCGTGCACCACAACGACCGCATGCTTGCTCTTGGAGGGCGAAGCGGGAATCGGCAAGACCACCCTGTGGTTGGCAGCTATCGACCGGGCCCGCGCACGAGGCATGCATGTGCTTTCCGCGCATGCCGCGGCCACCGAATCGGTGACGGCCTACGTCTCCTTGGCTGACCTTTTTTCAACTGTCGGGGCGGACGTTCTCGACGCGCTACCGGCACCGCAACGGGCGGCGGTCGACCGAATTCTGTTGCAGGTCAGTGCCGATGGACAGGCAACGGACCAACGTGCGGTTGCGGCGGCGTTCGTTTCGGCGATCGAGATCCTGTCGGATAGCGCTCCGGTGCTGGTGGCCATCGACGACCTCCAATGGCTGGACCCTTCCAGTGCTCGCATTGTCGCGTTCGCCGCACGACGGTTTTCCGGTCCCGTGGGGTTGTTGGCGACCGTGCGGACTGGCGATGCTGACGACGTATCGTGGCTGCAGCTCGAGAACCCCAATGCGATGAGGCGACTTGCGCTCAAACCCTTGACCGTCGGCGGACTGCATCAAGTCATCACGGCGCGGCTGGGGCGCTCGGTTTCAAGGCATGCCATGTTGCGCATTCACGACGCCTCTGGCGGCAATCCCTTCTACGCCATCGAATTAGCGCGCGCCATACCCGAGGGGCAAACGGGCATCGAGATGACCCTGCCAGCCACATTGACCGGGCTGGTAACTTCCAAAATCGGGGTGCTCGATGAGGATGTGCGCGAAATCCTTCTTGCCGCAGCATGTCTGGCCGAACCGACGGTAGACGTCGTGTCGAAGGCGGCAGGTCGGGGCGTCGATGAATGTGTTCAACGACTGCTCGTCGCAGAGCAGCGCGGCATCATCACAATCGACCGTAACCGGCTCCGATTCACTCACCCACTACTCATCGCTGCCGTTTATACCGCAGCCGCACCGTCGCAACGGCGCGCCATGCACAGGCGTCTGGCGGCGCTGGTTGACCACCCGGAATTGCGCGCTCGCCACCTGGCGCTGGCCGCCACCCACGGTGACGCGGCAACGCTGGAGGCCCTTGATGCCGCCGCTGAGTTGGCCAGCAGGCGTGGGGCACCGGCGGCGGCCGCCGAGTTCGCCGAATTAGCCAACGAGCTCGGCGCAAATGATCCTGAGCGTAGGATCCGTTGCGCGACACTACACTTCAGCGCCGGCGATGCAGCTCGCGCACGCGAGGTTCTCGAGGAAGTGCTCGAGACCCCGGCAGCGGTGCGGGTGCACGCCGAGGCCCTAAGCTTGCTGGGACTGTGGGCGTTGCTCGACGGCAGTTCCCGAGAAGGCGCTCGGTTGCTGCAGCGAGCGGCGGACGCGGCCACCGGAGACAACGGGTTGCTGGGTCGGATATTGGTGTCGTTGTCCTTCGCCCGGATCAACACTCACGAGTTCGACGCCGCCGTGCAGGCGGCCAACGAGGCGGTGAACAGGGCGGCCCGGCTAGACGACCGTCAGGTCCTGAGCCAGGCGTTGAGCATGCAAGTTCTGGTGCACTTCCTGGTCGGTGACGGTTTCGACGAAGCGACCTTGCGAACGGCGGTGCTGCTCGACGACGGCGAAGAGCCGTCGTCGGCCATGCTGTGGCCAACTCTTCAGCGCGCCGCGCTGCTCAACGCGACGGGACGCCTAGAGGAGGGGCGCCGGGAGCTCAGGACGATTCGGCAGCGCTATGCCGAGCGTGGTGCGGACAGCGAGATGATGGTCGATGCCTTCCATGGCGCGCTCAACGAGATCTGGCGTGGCGACTTCGCGGAAGCATCGCTCATCGGTGAGGATGCCCTGCAGCGTGCGCGCCTCCTCGACGAGGACCTGCCGCTGGCGGTGGCACTGATGATCCAGGCCATGGTGGCCGCCTACGCCGGCGACGAGCCTGTAGCTCGCCGCGATGCCCGCGCGGCGCTTAGCGCAGCGCAGCGGTGCGACTCGCCAGCACTGGTCACGGTGTGGCCGACGACCACACTTGGCTTTCTTGAACTTTCCCTCGGCAACTACGAGGCGGTGCTGCAGACTGTGGCACCGCTGCTGGGTCGATTCGAGCAGAACCCGCGCGCCACGGAAATCTATGTCACCCCGTTTCTACCCGATGCGGCCGAAGCGCTGATTCACCTTGGCCGATTCGACGAGGCCCTGAGCCTGATTGACGTTCTGGAGGGCAACGGACATCGGTTGGACAGGCCGTGGATGCTGGCATTGGGGTCCCGTTGCCGGGCGATGCTCTTGGCCGGTAGACGAGATCTGAGTGCCGCGCTGGAGGCTGCCGAACGCGCGATGGCCGAGCATGAGCGGCTACCGATGCCGTTTGAGCGGGCCCGGACGCAATTGCTCCTTGGTGAGATTCTGCGCAGGCAGCGCAGCCGAGAAGTCGCCGCTACAGCGATGCGTACAGCCGCGGCCGCCTTCGAAGAGCTCAACACGCCGCTTTGGGAGCGACGTGCGCGAACCTCATTGGAACGCATCAACTTCGGCCGAGGTGAGTCGAAGGTGCTGACGTCAGCGGAGCAACGGATCGCCGACCTGGCGGCGGGTGGCAGAACGAATCACGACATCGCCGCTGCACTCTTCGTCAGTCCTAAGACCGTGGAAGTGCACCTCTCTAGGATCTATCGCAAACTCGGCATCCGATCCCGTGCGGAACTAGGCCGTCGCCTGGACCAACTGAAAAGCGACTCCTAGCAACCGGTCTGAGTACCCGGGTCTGCGGGCGAAGGAATCCCCGAGGCGGAAGGAGTTGGACGCCGCTTACTAAGGAATCTGGTAAGCGCAGCGTCCTGGCTTGTGCTCAGTGAGGTGTACGGGCTGACCGTCCACCAAGATCGAGCAGTCGTGAGTACCGTGGTGGTCCGTGTAATTCAAGGCCAGGAACTTGCTTCCGGATACTTGTACCGTCTGCGACCACGGCGTAGAAACCCAGGTGGTGTTGCTGGCCGGATACACCGGCGTGCCGGGGTCGGGAATGGCTGAGAAGACGTCACCCGCTCCCAGGACCTGGTACGTCACCGTGTGCTGACCGGACGCTGTCGAGTTGGTTTGTGGCTTCAGTCCGCCGGTGGCGCCGACCCCAGCATTGGCGTTTTCCTGCCACGTTTCGGTGCGCCTCTGCGGGCTGACACACACCGCATCGCCGTCGAATGCCTCGCGCCATACCAACCCCGAGACACACGTCTTGGGTCCGTAAGCGCCTCCACCGGCGTAGCCCTGGCCCGCGGCTGCGGCCGCGTTCTCGGATTGAACTTCCGCCGCGACCGTTGACGAGACGCACACGTTGTCGCCGGGGCGGGCTTGGCGCGGAACCTGGCCGGGGGCGTCGCCGGGAATGCAGCCGCCATTCGCGGAAGCGCTGGGCAGAACGGTCATGCAGCTTGCAAGGACCGCACCGAGCAGCAACGCGGCTAGCGGTGCGGTCCGGTGGTGCTCGTGTCGCGAAGGCCGCTCCGACTCGCGGCGGGGCTCTTTCACGGACGTGGCCTGTGGCGCCGAATACCAAGACATCAGAACAACTCCTGTCGCCATATGCCCTCTGTTCGCTGCTCAACGCTAAGGCGGCCGGGTTCGAGGTGGAATACGGAGTTTCCCTATAAGTTTCGAAGCCGACCTGGGGGCGTCTCGCTATGCGGCATGCTCACCGAGCGCGTCGAAATGTAGTGATTTCCCTGATGCAAAGCCGGCCGCTGCGCCGATAGCGTTGGTCCTCGCGCGTTCAATACAAGCGACAGGGGTTCGATGCGATGCGTATCAAAGCTCGGCAGCTGGCCGCCCTTATTGCTGTGATCTTGGCCGCGGTGGCCGCCACGAGGTCAACCGGCATGACGGAGCCGCGCTCGTATCGGTTGATCTCGACCTCGACGCCTCCCGTGCCCCCCACTCCCTTGGTCCCCAACGACCACGGGTATGTGCGTGTGACCTTGGCATCGCGGGCGATTAGTTGTTCGATCAGCGCCGAACTGGTCGCCTGTCAAACCTCCTCGGACAGCTGGCCTCCTCGCGGCAACGGTCAGCCATTCCATGCCGTGAGCGTCAGCGCCGACGGCAAATTCCAATTCGTCGAGGCTGACCTGGGAGCGCTTGCGGGCAAGGTTGAGCTACAGCCCGGGGCGTACGAGGCGCAAGGCTGGTCCGTCGCGGCTACGGGCGACAGCTTCGTCTTCACCAATGACCACACCGGCCATGGCATGGAGGTCAGTACTCAAGCCGCGCGCCCGGTCTAGCTTCGGCCACGGCGGGGAGGGTCGGCTGCCGCGTGCGCTTTCCCGCGCCATGCAGGTTATGGTCCGTTAACTTAGCTGCAGGTGACTCTGCTCCACGAAGCCATAACCGCGTTTTATCTGAGTCGAATCGACCCAGCACCAACCGTTTTTGCAGGGCGGTTCAATCGAGACTTGCGAGCCGTTCGTCAACTTGCCGATCTTGACCGCTACTACGCCGGTCGTGGGATCGGGAACGTCGTTGTGTGCGATGTTGAACACGTCCACGTCCCCGCCAACCACTTTGGCGAGCTGGTGGACCGGCGCCGGCGGGGGATCTGGTGCGGCTTTCGGCGAGGGTGGTGGCGCCGGCGGGGCTTTTGGCGGCGCCGGCTTACCCAGCACGACGGCGACAACACTCTTGTCCGCTCCGTCGTCCCGAAACATGCCTACGCCGTAATCCTTATTGGCGCAGTCGTGAATGGGGATCCTTTCCTGTGCCACGAGTTCGGATGTGGCTCTGGCCGTGGGATCGTCGCGAACGAGGTTACCGCTCGTGGCGCCCTGGTAGCCGTGGGGGTTGATGTGCTCGTAGGCGTCGCTCGGTTGTCTGGCGAGCTGCTGCGCGGCGGCTTCTAATTGACCGGAATACGTCAAGGGTGGACAAGTCGATTCGGCACGTGCGCCGTTGACCGCACCCCGAATCGCGTCGAGAGGATCAGCATGTGCGGCCGGAGTGGCGATGGCTGCCGCCAAGACAACGGCGCCTGCGGACGCTGCTGCGGACGCAAGCGTTATGCGTGGTCGTGATCTGGTCATGGGGCCTCACTCGGTGCAGTTCTCGTCAAGCGGTGTTGACGGTTTTGCTGCTGCGTCTAACGATTTCGACGCTATGCCCGATGTGTGTGCCGGCCAATAGGGCATTTCCCTATGGCTATGACGCACGGGCCAGTATCGCGGTGTTGCGTCTCGTGTGCGTTAAACGGGCGCGGACGGCCGCGCTCGGCGCGGGTGTAGGGGAACTCCCTATTGATAGCCGCGATCCAAAGCTCCTAGTGTCGAAATTCGTTGGGCCGTCGAGTCACCGGTTCGCGATGTGGGAGGTAAACCATGCGTGCATTTGGCAATAATGGTGCGTCGGTAAGTTCGATCTTGATCCGGCCGCCTCGCCCGCAAGGGATACCGGCCATCGCCGCGGCGTGCTGCGTGCTAGCCGCATGTGGGTCGAACGGTCTGAACGCCGGCGCCGCCGGGGCACCGGCGTCGCAGTCGACCGCCGCCTCCAAGCCGCCGGTTGCGGCACGCATTGACGCCTGCTCTATGATTGCGCCACAGGAGATTTCGTCACTGCTAGGCGCGGCGGCTCCGGGTGTGGCGACGGGCAAGGATCCGCAACAAGCCGACTGCACGTGGCAGAACACCGCGACTGAGGAATCCGTCTCACTCACGATCAGCAACCCCGGCACCGCCCTGAACAACAAGCTTCCAGCGCCCAGCTTCCCGGACACCTCCAGGCCGGGGCCGGACGGGATGCGTTACCTGGGTGGCGGTGAAGTCGAATTCGCTGCCGGCAATCGCGTCAATACGGTGCAGGTCGCAGTCTTGCGGCTCTCGCCCGACGACGCGAATGCCGCTGCGGTAAAACTGGCCCGTGAAATCGCCCCGCAAGTGCCGCGCTAGAGCCCGGATAGCTCGGGGTGCATGTTGTGACGGCTGATGATGTTGCTTCGTCACCGTGTTATCTGGCGGAGTGGTACACCCGCCAAAGCGATGAGCTACTTATCGCCGACATGGCGCAGTCCCTGCGACGATCACTGGCGGCCCTTGCCGCCCAAGCCCATCCCCCTCAGTTGCTCTACGCCGTCTCGGTACCGGAGGACGCCTACATGTTCGGAATCTTCTCGGCCGATTCCGCCGACCTGGTCACCCGAGCCTGTCTGCAGGCGGGCATTCCTGCCGACCGGGTAACGGCAGCTACTCAAGTACCGCCCCTCGGCAGAGCTTAACTGTCAACAGTTTTGGGATGTGGCCGCTGGCGTCGGTGCAGGTGATGTTCAAGGGAGCGCAGGATATGACCGGCGGCGTGTGGCACATCAGGACTGAGGCACTTGCTGGGTAAGTAGTTGGCGCCGAAGGACATTACGCGTCGGTCGACACAGAAACAGTCGGGTCAGTGCTTTGCAAGCACAACCGTGACGACGCTGACATTTCTGTCGTCGTGCCGGACGAAGCCCACGCCGTACACCGTGTTGCTGCAATCGGCAATCGCGTTGTGGGCTTTAGGGATCAGGCTGTCAATGGCTCTGACCGTGGGATCACCGGATGCCAGAAATCCTGTCTGGCCGGGCGCGAACGCGGGACTCTCTGTTCTGGCGTACTGTTGCGCCACGCCTTCAAGTGCGGTTTGGTAGGCCAGCCCTGGGCAGCTGGTTCCGCTGCGTGCCTGAACGACGGCACTCTGTTCCAAATCGAGCCCCGGTCCATGCGCCTGGTTGGACGGCGGAGAGACGGTCGGCGTGGGGTTTTCCGCGCCGAGCACGATGGTCACGACGTCGACACTGCGATCTTCATGTCGGATGAAACCCACGCCATAGTCGGTGTACTTGCAGTCGTGGACGGCACCTTTCGCCTTCGCCATGGCGCTGTCAGCGGCCTTGGCGTACGGATCGCCTGAGCCGAGGAAGGCGACGACGGCGCCCCGGTAGCCGCCTGACTGCACCGGGGTCTTCTCGGTGTTCGCATACTGCTGAGCCGCATTGTCGAGGTCGGCGCGGTCCGTCAGCCCTGGACAGCTGGTGGAACGGCGCTCGTTGTTGACGTATTGCTTCATGTCCTGCTGATCAGCGCGGGCAATCCCCACTGGCGCGCTCACGGAGAACAGGGCGACACCGGTGGCCGCTGTCGTCATGAGGCTCAGAGATACCGAAAGCCGCATTCTCGCCATTGCTTTTCTCCTTTGCCCTGTACTCACGGATCGGTGTGCCGCGCATCAGTCGAACGTTGTGGTCTGCTCCGCTAGCAACTCTCGCGTGTTGGGGGAGAGGAACAAATAAGGAATTTCCCTATTGATCGGCACAGCCAACCAATCGAATCGTGTTGGGTAAGCCGGCGGACCGCGCCGACCTAAGGCTGTCGCTGACGGACTGCCGCGGCGGCCGCGATGAAATCGCGGGCCGGGCGGGAAAGCGGCCGGCCCGAATCCCAGATCATCCCCACGTCGCGGTACGCGTCGGCGTCGGCCAGCGGCAGCACGCTCAACCCCGGTGCGTAGTCGCTGCCGTCGATGGGCATCAGGCCGACGCCCAGTCCGGCGGCCACCAGGCCCGCGGTCGTGGTGAGGTTCGCCGCTTCCAATACGATCCGCGGCTGGAAATGCGCTGCGACACAAAGCTCGTCGAGCAATCGACGCATGCCGAACCCGGGGTGCATGGCCACGACGGGCTCGTCGGCCAGCTCGGTCATGGATACCGACGCACTGCCGGTGAATCGGTGCCCCGGCGGGACGGCGATACCGAGCCGCTGCCGAAAGAGGCTGCGCCAGGCGAGAACCGCCCGCCGCGGGCGTGGGGACACCACACCGACGTCGACTTCTCCGGACTGCACGAGGTCGCCGACCGATTCGGCCGCACCCTCCTGGAGCGCGAACGTCACTCGTGGCGATACTTCCTTGAATCCGGCGATCAAGCGCGGCACCACCGTCGCTCCGAACGAACCGAGGAATCCCAACCGGATCTCGCTGACAGCCGGATTGGCCAGGTCGTCGATTGCGCGCCGGGCCGAGTCGAGCTCCGACTGTGCCCGCCGTGCGTGCTCGTAAAAGATGCGGCCATACGTGTTCAGAGATAGTCGCTTGCCGCGGCGATCGAACAGCGCCACGCCCAGTCGCCTTTCCAGGCGCGCCAGCATCCGGGTGAGCGTCGGCTGCGCCAGGTGCAGCTGCTCGGCGGCCGCGGTGACGTGCTCTAGCTCCGCGAGTGTGACGAACCACTCGTAATCGTCGCCCACATGCCACCACCTCTACTTATTCGATTATTGCATAACAGATCAACGAATAATTCATTTCCGTTGTACTGCGCAGGCCGGAAGCATCGTTGCTATGCCTGAGCGCCCCTCTGCCGTCGCGCACCGAGCCGGAACCAGCGGATATCGCCGGCTGACAACGGCGCTGTACGGCGCCGGTCTCGCCAGTTTCGCCGCGATGTACTGCACACAGGCGTTGCTTCCGGCCTTGTCCGCGTCCTACCGGATCACCCCCGCCGTCGCGGCGCTGACGGTCTCGCTGACTACTGGAATGCTGGCGCTGGCCGTCATTCCCGCGAGCGTGGTATCCGAGCGCTACGGGCGAATCCCAGTGATGCTGACCTCCGGCCTGGCGTCCAGCGTGATCGGGCTGTTGCTGCCATTCAGTCCGACGCTCGGCGTGCTGCTCGTCGGCCGCGCGGTGCACGGCGTCGCCCTGGCAGGGATACCCGCTGTCGCGATGGCGTTCCTGGCCGAGGAGGTGCACGCTTCGTCGCTCGGATCGGCGATGGGCCGCTACATCGCCGGAACGACGGTCGGCGGACTGGCCGGTCGCCTCGTCCCGTCGTTCGTTATCGAGGTCAGCAATTGGCGGGTCGCGCTGCTGGTGTGTTCCCTGACGACGCTGGCCGGCACGGTGGTCTTCGCCGTCCTGGTGCCGAGGTCTCAGTTCTTCGAAGCGAAAGAGACGAGTGCGCGGGCCAGCGTGTGTAACCTCGCGGCACATCTGCGAAATCCCTTACTGCTGAAGCTCTTCGCGGTGGGATTCGTGCTGATGGGTGGATTCGTGACCGTGTACAACTACCTTGGCTACCGGCTGACCGCGCGGCCGTTCGGCCTCGCTCCGTCGGTTGTTGGCCTGCTGTTCCTGCTGTACCTGGTCGGCACCTGGACATCGCTGGTCGCCGGGCGGCTCGCCGACAGCAGGGGACGCCCACTCGTGCTCGGAGTCGCCTTGCCGGTCACGATGACGGGTCTACTGCTGACGGTGTCGCACGCCCTGGCCGCGGTAGTGGTGGGCGTCGGCGTCTTCACGGGTGGTTTCTTCGCCGCGCACACCGTGGCCAGCGGTTGGGTGGGCGCGTTGGCGCAAACCGACCGCGCGGAGGCGTCCGCGCTGTATTTATTCAGCTATTACTTGGGCGGATCAGTCGCCGGCGCGGTCGGCGGCCTCATTTACGGCGTCCACGGCTGGCCCGCGGTCGTCGGTTTCGTCGGCGCACTGCTGGTGGCCGGCTCGGGCCTCGTGGCGATGTTGGTGCGGGAGAGCGACTCCCGCACCAACAACCACCTCGTTGCAGCCTTGACCACCCGTTATTGATTGCGCCCGGCAGGCGGTTACGGGGCGGGAGGGGTCCCGACGCAAACACCGCCGGCGCAGGCGCCCGCGCCCCCGGGTCCAGCGGAAGCCCCGGCGCCCGGCACACCCGCGCTCGCCCCTCCTGGCCCGGCGCCGGCGCCGGAACCACCCGGTCCGGCGGTCGTGGCGCCACCGGGTCCGGTCTCGGGGCCGCCGCCCGGTCCGGCGGGAGTCGTCGCCGCCGGCGCCGTCGTGGTGACGCTCGCGGGCGTGGTGACGGTGGTGGTAACGGTCGAGGTCGTCGGGTTCTTGTTGTTGTTGTTCGAGCTACATCCGGCGGTGAACGAACTCAGCGCGATTGCCGCGGCGATGCCCGCCGCGACGGCAACACGGCGGACAGTTCCACTTCCGGTCATGTCAACACCAATCTCTAGAGGGGCGATGTCCATAAACCCCTTACCCACTCGGGTCCGAAATCAATCACTGCGCCGGGTCGGTGGGCATGGCGAGCCGCGTGGGGTTCTCGTGTCCACGGAGGGTCACGGTCTCGCCCAAAGACCAACGGGCGCGCTCCTTCTCACCGACCCCTTCCAGCGCGTCGGCCGCCGCGAGCAGTAGGCCCGGGTACGACTTGGCGAGTTCGCACAGCCGGGCCGCCTCATTGACCGGTCCGCCGATCACGGTGTATTCGAAGCGTTCCCTGGCGCCGACGTTCCCGGCCACGACTTGGCCGGCCGCCACGCCGATACCGGCCCGGCACTCAGAGATTTCGTCGTTCAGCCGCTCGGCGATGGCACGCGCGGCGGCCAGCGCTTGCTCTTCGGGGCAGTCCAAATGATTGGGGGCCCCGAACACGGCCAGCGTGGCATCGCCCTCAAACTTGTTGACCAGCCCGCAGTGTCGGTCCACTTCCTCCACGACTATTCCGAAGAATTGGTTGAGCAACTGGACGATCTCCGACGCGGGCCGGCTCGTCACCAGCTTGGTCGACCCGACGATGTCGATGAATACCACCGCCACGTGCCGTTCTTCGCCGCCCAGCTTCGGTCGCTCGCGTTCGGCGGCCAGGGCCACCTCTCGCCCAACGTGCCGGCCGAACAGGTCGCGAACGCGTTCGCGCTCGCGCAGCCCGTCCACCATCGCGTTGAATCCGCGTTGTAGTTCACCGAGTTCGGTCCCGTCGAACACGACGAGGTCGCCCCGCAGATCACCGCGCTCGACACGCCTCAGCGCCGCGCGGACCACGCGCACGGGAGTTGCGGTGAGCCAGGCCAGGATCCACATCAAGAGGCAACCGAAGATGAGCGTGGCGATCGACACGATCAGCACGCCGACGGCGAATTGCGTTTCGGTCAGATTGCGCATCAGGGCTTGGAAGCCGGCCAGGAAGCCAATACCGAGAACGGGCAGGCCCGAGCCGAGGAACCAGACCACCATGGTCCGGCCCATGATCCCCGAGGCGAATCGCCGCGGCGGTGGCCCTGCTTCGAGCGCTTGGGCCGCCGCCGGGCGCAGCGCGAACTCGGCGAGCAGATAACTGCCGGTCGCCACCAAGATTCCGCAGATGCCCACCGCGATGAGGAAGCGCGGGATGAATAGCGTGTTGACCAGTCCGTAAAGCGTCGTCAGGACCGTCGCCCCGACGCCCCACAGGACGAGATCGAAGCGGGCGATGCGCCATGGGGCCAGAAAAGTGTTTCGCTCGTCCTCCCGGTTCGGCGTGCGCTCCTCGATCGCCCAGCGCAGCGATACGACGGTCCTGCGGGTGATCCAATAGGTGCCCACCGCCAGTGCCAGCGCGATATATGCCGGTGATGCCGCGAAGGTGATCCACCACGGCGCGTCGAACACGCTGGGCTGCGGAATGGCGATGGTCACCAGGAGCAGCGCGACGGCGATGCCGATCAGATTGGCGCCCAAGACCAACACCGTCAGGATGACCTGGATGCGAATGCGGCGACGTCGCTGGCTTTCCGAAACGCGTCCCAGCAGCAGCGAGCCGTACGCCGGGGTCTCTGGGAGCCGCCCGCTCTGCCGGGTGACCGTCTCGAGCACCCGGCCGATGCGTTTTGCCAAGCTCTGGTTGGCCGACATGGTGGCGTCAGCCTAATTTGTCGGCCACGCTCTAAGGTGAGTCGGGTGCGTCTAGTGATCGCCCAGTGCACTGTGGACTATGTCGGCCGGCTCACCGCGCATCTTCCGTCGGCCCGCAGGTTGTTGCTGTTCAAGGCCGACGGATCGGTCAGCGTGCACGCCGACGATCGCGCCTACAAGCCGCTGAATTGGATGAGTCCACCTTGCTGGCTCACCGAGGAGCCCGGTGATCAGGTGCCAGTGTGGGTCGTCCAGAACAAGGCCGGGGAACAGCTGCGCATCACCGTCGAGGAGGTCGAGCACGATTCCAGCCACGACCTCGGGGTGGACCCCGGCCTGGTCAAGGACGGCGTCGAAGCCCACTTGCAGGCGTTGCTCGCCGAGCACGTGCAACTGCTCGGCGAGGGCTACACGCTGGTGCGTCGCGAATACATGACCGCCATCGGGCCCGTCGACCTGCTCTGCCGTGACGAGCAAGGCGGTTCCGTCGCGGTGGAAATCAAGCGACGCGGCGAGATCGACGGCGTTGAGCAGCTCACCCGCTACCTCGAGTTGCTCAATCGCGACAGCGTGCTCGCGCCGGTGAAGGGGGTGTTCGCCGCACAGCAGATCAAGCCGCAAGCGCGCACGCTGGCCACCGACCGCGGGATCCGTTGCATCACACTGGATTACGACAAGATGCGAGGAATGGACAGCGACGAATACCGGCTGTTCTGAACCCCGTTAGGCTGGTGACATGGCTAGACGCCGCACACCGCCACGTCGGCAGCGGGCGTCACTGCCTCCCCTGGTGCCGCGCCGCTTGGAGATCGGGCCCGACGGCCACGAGTACGAAGTCCGGCCCGTCGCGGCGGACCGTGCGGTCAAGACCTACCGCTGTCCCGGTTGTGATCACGAAATACGCGCCGGTACCGCACATCTCGTGGTGTGGCCGACCGATTCGACACTCGGGGGAGCTGACGATCGGCGGCATTGGCACACCCCGTGCTGGAGCCACCGCGCCACGCGGGGCCCGACCCGGAAGTGGTCGTGATCAGGCGGCCGGTTCGACCAGCTCGATGAGAACGCCGCCGGCGTCCTTGGGGTGGATGAAGTTGATCCGCGAGTTTGCCGTGCCGCGGCGCGGCGCGTCGTAGATCAACCGGATGCCCTGGGAGCGCAGATGCTCGATCACGCTGTCGAGGTCGCCCACGCGAACCGCCATCTGCTGAATGCCCGGCCCGCGCTTGTCGAGGAACTTCGCGATGGTCGAGGAGTCGTCGAACGGGGCCATCAGCTGGATCTGCGCGGTACCGGCCGGTGCGCCGCGCACGGCCAGCATGGCCTCGCGGATTCCCTGCTCCTCGTTGACTTCCTCGTGCACCACGTTCATGCCGAGGTGGTCGTGATACCAGGCGATTGCCGCGTCCAGGTCGGCGACTGCGATGCCGACGTGATCGATCGCCGTCACCAGGCCGGTGGCCAGGATCTGACGGGCGTCAACTTGATCGGTCGTCATCACATAAAGGTAACCTGGCGGCAAAGATTGCGCTTCTCCGGGAGGCCGAATCGGCCGTCCACGGACCCCTAGGAGGTTTTCATGACGACGTCGGTGATCGTTGCTGGAGCGCGCACGCCGATCGGCAAATTGATGGGTTCGCTGAAGGATTTTTCGGCCAGCGACCTGGGTGCCATCGCGATCGCCGGCGCGCTGGAGAAGGCTTTCCCGAATGTTCAAGTGCCGGGTCGCCTGGTCGAGTACGTGATCATGGGGCAGGTGCTGACGGCCGGGGCCGGCCAGATGCCCGCGCGCCAGGCGGCCGTTGCGGCCGGCATCGGCTGGGACGTTCCGGCGCTGACCATCAACAAGATGTGCCTGTCCGGCATCGACGCCATCGCGCTCGCTGACCAGCTCATTCGTGCCGGCGAGTTCGACGTGGTGGTGGCCGGGGGCCAGGAGTCGATGACCAAGGCGCCTCATTTGCTGATGGACAGCCGGGCGGGTTACAAGTATGGCGACGTCACGGTCCTCGACCACATGGCCTACGACGGTCTGCACGACGTGTTCACCGACCAGCCGATGGGCGCGCTCACCGAGCAGCGCAACGACGTGGACCAATTCACCCGCCAGGAGCAGGACGAGTTCGCTGCGCGGTCGCATCAGAAGGCGGCCGCGGCGTGGAAGGACGGCGTCTTCGCCGACGAAGTCGTGCCGGTCAACATCCCACAGCGCAAGGGTGATTCGCTGCAGTTCACCGAGGACGAGGGGATCCGCGCCAACACCACCGCCGAGTCGCTGGCCGGGCTCAAGCCGGCCTTCCGTCGCGATGGCACCATCACCGCCGGTTCGGCGTCGCAGATTTCCGACGGGGCGGCCGCCGTGGTGGTGATGAACAAGGCCAAGGCAGAAGAGCTCGGCCTGACCTGGCTGGTCGAAATCGGCGCCCACGGTGTGGTGGCCGGGCCGGACTCCACTCTGCAGTCGCAGCCCGCCAACGCGATCAAGAAAGCCCTCAGCCGCGAGGGCATCTCCGTCGACCAGCTCGACGTCGTGGAAATCAACGAGGCGTTCTCGGCGGTCGCGCTGGCATCGACCCGCGAACTCGGGTTGGATCCCGAGATCGTCAACGTCAACGGCGGTGCGATCGCCGTCGGGCATCCCATCGGCATGTCGGGCGCTCGGATCACGCTGCATGCGGCGCTGGAATTGGCCCGCCGCGGCTCCGGCTACGCCGTCGCCGCCCTGTGCGGCGCGGGTGGCCAGGGCGACGCGCTGATTCTGCGGGCAAAGTAGCTCGCCCGGGGGCGCTCGCGCCCACGCGCGAGGTTGCTGGCTCCTGACGTGCGGGAATTTTTGTGATCTTGGTCATATGCCCGGTCGGGGCCCGTCCATGCGCCCTCTGGACTGGCCCGGACGTCCTCGCCACCGGGTGGATAGGTCACCGATGCGCATGACAAACTTGACGACGTGACGCGTCCGCGACCCTCGATAGGCCCGGCGATGGCCGGTGCGGTCGACTTATCCGGCCTCAAGCAGCGGGCCCAGCAACAGCCGCCGGCCGGCGCGACGGGCGCCGGTGCAACGCCGGCCGCTGAGGCCGGTCCTGGCGTCACCGCGATCACCGAAGCCAATTTCGAAACCGAAGTCCTGCTCCGGTCCGAGGAAGTGCCGGTCGTGGTGCTGCTGTGGTCGCCACGCAGCGACGCATGTGTCCAGCTCGTCGACATCCTGTCCGGCCTGGCCGCCGAGGACAACGGCAAGTGGTCCCTGGCCACGGTCAACGTCGACGTGGCGCCAAGGGTGGCCCAGATATTCGGTGTCGACGCGGTGCCGACCGTCGTGGCTCTGGCCGCCGGGCAGCCGCTGTCCAGCTTCCAAGGGATGCAGCCGCCCGAGCAGTTGCGGGGCTGGGTGGACTCGCTTCTCTCTGCGACGGCCGGAAAGCTCAAGGGCCCAGGCGGTTCCGCGGACCCCGACGAGGTCGACCCCGAGCTGGCCGCCGCCCGTGAACAGCTCGAGGCGGGTGATTTCGAGGTGGCGAGAGCCTCGTATCAAGCGATCTTGGATGCCAATCCGGGCAGCGTCGAAGCCAAGGGCGCGATCCGGCAGATCGACTTCCTCAAGCGCGCCACCACCCACTCGCCGGATGCCCTCGCGGCCGCCGACGCGGCACCGAGCGACATCGATGCGGCCTTCGCCGCCGCCGACGTGCAAATCCTCAATCAGGATGTGAGCGCGGCCTTCGATCGCCTGATCGCTTTGGTGCGCAGCACATCTGGGGACGACCGGACCAAGGTGCGCACCCGATTGATCGAGCTTTTCGAGCTTTTCGATCCTGCCGACCCCGAGGTCGTCGCCGGACGGCGCAACCTCGCCAACGCGCTCTACTGACGGCCTACTCGGGCTCGAGCCACAAGGCCGAATTGGGCGGAAGCACCAGCACCGCCGATGCGGGTCGCCCGTGCCACGGGTCCTCGGTGGCATCGACACCACCCATGTTGCCGATGCCGGTCCCGTTGTAGTCGGTGGCGTCGGTGTTGAGCACCTCGCGCCAACGGCCGGCGGACGGCAGGCCGAGCCGGTATCCGCTGTGCTCGTTGCCGGCGAAATTGAAGACGCAGGCCATCACGGAGCCGTCGCTGCCGTACCGCAGGAAGCTCAACACGTTGTTGGCCGAGTCGTTGGCGTCGATCCAGGAGTAGCCGTCGGGGACGGTGTCCTGGCTCCACAGCGCGGGGTGGTTGCGGTAGATGTCGTTGATGTCGCGCACCAGACGCAGCACGCCGTTCGAGAAGCCTTGTTCGTCGAGCTGCCACCAATCCAGGCCGCGTTCCTCCGACCACTCGGCGCGCTGGCCGAATTCCTGGCCCATGAACAGCAATTGCTTGCCGGGGTGCGCCCACTGGTAGGCGAGCAGGCTGCGCAGCCCGGCCGCCTTGACGTGGTTGTTGCCCGGCATGCGGCCCCACAGCGTGCCTTTGCCGTGCACGACCTCGTCGTGGCTGATCGGCAGCACGTAGTTCTCGCTGAATGCGTAGAGCATCGAGAACGTCATCTCGTGGTGGTGGTAGTTGCGGTAAATCGGGTCGCGGCTGATGTAGTCGAGCGTGTCGTGCATCCAGCCCATATTCCACTTCATCGAGAAGCCAAGGCCGCCAAGGTTGGTCGGGCGCGTGACACCGGGCCACGACGTCGACTCCTCGGCGATGGTGACGATGCCGGGGGCCGACTTGTGCACCGTGGCGTTCATCTCCTGCAGGAATTGCACGGCCTCCAGGTTTTCCCGCCCACCGTAGATGTTCGGCGTCCAGCCGCCCTCGGGGCGCGAGTAGTCCAAATACAGCATGGAGGCAACGGCGTCGACCCGTAACCCGTCGACGTGGTACTCCTCGAGCCAATACAGCGCGTTGGCCACCAGGAAGTTACGCACCTCGGCGCGCCCGAAATCGAAAACGTAAGTGCCCCAGTCTAGTTGCTCGCCACGCTTAGGATCGGCATGTTCATAAAGCGGGGTGCCGTCAAACCGTCCCAACGCCCATGCATCTTTCGGGAAATGCGCCGGCACCCAATCAACGATGACGCCGATGCCGGCGTTGTGCAGCGCGTCGACCAACGCCCGGAATTCGTCGGGTGTGCCGAACCGCGATGTCGGCGCGTAGTACGACGTCACCTGGTAACCCCATGACCCGGCGAACGGGTGCTCGGCGACCGGGAGCAACTCGACGTGGGTGAACCCATGCTCGACCACATAATTGGTCAGCTCCTCGGCCAGTTGCCGGTAACCGAGTCCGGGCCGCCACGAGCCGAGGTGGACCTCATAGGTGCTCATCGGCTCGAACACCGGGTTGAGCTGAGCGCGCCGCTCCATCCACTCGGCGTCCTGCCATGTGTATTCGCTGCGCGTCACGCGAGACGCGGTGTGCGGCGGCACTTCGGTGGCGAACGCCATAGGATCGGCGCGGTCGGTCACGACGCCGTCGGCGCCATGCACGCGAAACTTGTACAGGCCGTTGGCGGGAAAGTCGGGCCAGAACAGCTCCCACACGCCCGAGGAGCCCAGCGACCGCATGGGTGCATCGTTGCCCGTCCAGCCGTTGAACTCGCCGATCAGGCTGACGCCCTTGGCGTTGGGCGCCCACACCGCGAACGACACGCCGTTGACGACGCCGTCGGCCGTGGTGAACGAACGAGGGTGCGCGCCAAGGACTTCCCAGAGTCGCTCGTGACGGCCCTCGCCGAACAGGAAGAGGTCCACCTCGCCCAGAGTGGGCAGAAATCGGTACGCGTCGGCGACGGTGTATGGCTCGGAACCCTCGTATTTCACCTGCAGCCGGTAGTCGATCAGGTTGGTGAAGGGCAGCGCCACGGCGAACAGGCCGGACTCGATGTGCTCCAACGGGAAACGGTCGTCTCCGACGAGCGCCACGACCTCGACCGCATGCGGGCGGAACGCCCGGATGACGGTGTGGTCGGTGTACTCGTGGGCGCCCAGGATCCCGTGCGGGTTGTGATGCGTGCCGGCCAGCAGGCGCGACAAGTCGGCGGGGTCGGGCGCCAGGTGCGTCCTGGCGAGTTGGTCTGCTTGGCTCATGTCACAATCCCTCCGGTCCTTTTGGTGGCCTGCGGAGCAGCGTCATTCGGGACTCCTGCGGGATGAGTGGCATGTTGATGACATGCGCGACCGCTCGCGCAGGGTCGATGCGAACGTAGTTTGCTTGCCCCCATTGGAATTCCTGGCCGGTGATTTCGTCGCGCACCCAGAAACGCTCATAGGGCTCCATACCCAAAGCCGCCATATCCAAAAACAGCGTGGCTTCCTCGGGCCCGAACGCGTTGAGCGTGACGACCACCAGCACACAGTCGCCGGTCGCCGGGTCGAATTTGCTGTAGGCCAGTAGCGCATCGTTGTCGATGGCGTGGAAATGGATGGTACGCAACTGCTGCAGCGCGGGGTGTAACCGGCGAATGGAGTTGAGCCGGGTGATGAACGGCTCGAGCGACCGCCCTTCGGCCAGCGCGCCCGCGAAATCACGAGGCCGCAGTTCGTATTTCTCGGAGTTCAGATACTCCTCGCTGCCTTCCCGCACCGCGCGGTGCTCGAAGAGCTCGTACCCCGAATACACGCCCCAGGCCGGACCCATGGTCGCCGCCAGCACCGCCCGGATCGCGAACATGCCGGGGCCGTTGTGCTGCAGGATGGCGTGCAGGATGTCGGGGGTGTTCACGAACAGGTTGGGGCGCCGAAAGTCCGCAGCGGCGGCGATGGCGTCGCCGAACTCGGTGAGTTCCTGCTTGGCCGTGCGCCAGGTGAAGTAGCTGTAGGACTGCGTGAACCCGAGCTTCGCCAATCCGTACTGGCGGGCCGGCGGCGTGAAGGCCTCCGAGAGGAACAGCACATCGGGGTCGATGCTCTTCGCCTGGGCGATCAGCCATGCCCAGAAGTTCGGCGGCTTGGTGTGCGGGTTGTCAACCCGAAAGAACTTGACGCCGTGGTCCATCCAGTGCCGGACGACGCGCAGCACCTCGTCGTAGAGGCCCGCCGGGTCGTTGTCGAAGTTGAGCGGATAGATGTCTTGATATTTCTTCGGCGGGTTCTCCGCATAGGCGATGGTGCCGTCGGGCAGCTCGGTGAACCATTCACGGTGATCGCGGGCCCACGGGTGGTCCGGGGCGCACTGCAACGCCAGGTCCAGCGAGACCTCCATGCCCAACTCGCGCGCCGCGGCGACGAAGGCGTCGAAGTCTTCGATGGTGCCCAGGTCCGGGTGGACGGCGTCGTGGCCACCCTCGTCGCTGCCGATTGCCCACGGAGAACCAACATCGCCGGGAGCGGCGGTGGGAGAGTTGTTGCGGCCCTTGCGGTGCACCTTGCCGATCGGGTGGATCGGCGGTAGGTACACCACGTCGAATCCCATTGCCGCGATGCGTGGAAGCTCGGCGGCCGCCGTGGCGAACGTGCCGTGGACGGGCTTGCCCTCGGCGTCCCACCCCCCGGTCGAGCGGGGGAACATCTCGTACCAGGAGCCGAAGCGGGCGAGCGGCCGGTCCACCCAGACCCCGTACTGCTCGCCCCGGGTGACCAGATCGCGCAACGGATACTCGGCCAGGATCTCGTCGATTTCCGGCCCCAGGGCCAAGGCGGTGCGGGTGATCGGATCCCCGGGGCTCCGCAACGCCGTGGCGGCCGCCATCAGTGGTTCGCGCCTCGCGCGCGGCACGCCCGTGGCGGCGCGCTCGAGCAGCGCTGCCCCGACCAAGAGGTCATTGGACAGTTCCGTCTCGCCCTGGCCGGCCTCGAGCTTGGCTACCAGGCCATGCCGCCAGGAGTGGATCGGGTCCCCCCAGCCATCGACTCTGAATGTCCACAGGCCCACCCGGTCGGGCGTGAATTGCCCGTGGAAGACGTACGGCTCGAGGCCCAACGTCATCGGCAGCAGCAGCGGCTTGATCCGTTGCTGATCTCCCGCACCGTCGACTTCCGTCGCGATCTTTACCGGGGCCTGGACCGCTTTGATTCGGCGGGTTTCGCTGACCTGCGGATAACGCGGTCCGAGGTACCGCACGACCAGGGTCGCGGCGACAGCCTCGTGGCCCTCACGCCATACCGCCGCGCTGACCGGGACGGTCTCGCCGACCACGGCCTTGGCGGGATACGCGCCGCAGGAGACGACGGGTTGTACGTTATCGATCTCGACACGACCAGGCACAACACTCCGTTCCGATTTGCCGGCTCCTCCTCGGTCCGCGTTCGCGGACCGCATCGTCGCCGACTGGTTCCGATTTGCCGGCTCCTCCTCGGTCCGCTTCGGACCTCGCCGACTGGTTCCGATTGTCTGCGGCCAGACCGCGGTGCGCTCCGTCGCGGAATGCCTCTCGTCTGGCGAAACTTCCTGTCGTGGGGAACTTCCTCTGCGGGGAAGCACCGTTGCGGCCCCAATAACTAACCGATACCCAGCCTAGTGTCCGGTCACACCCTCGGCGGGAAAAGCGGTCTCCACCGACGCCGTGCATGGGGCGAAATCCTCAGTAAGGTAAGGACGCGTGAAAGCCCTCCGCCGCTTTACCGTCCGCGCTCACCTCCCCGAACGGCTGGCCGCGCTGGATCAGCTGTCGACCAACTTGCGATGGTCATGGGACAAGCCGACCCAGGACTTGTTCGCGACCATCGACGTCGGCCTGTGGGAGCGCTGCGGCTCTGATCCGGTGGCGTTGCTGGGCGCGGTGAATCCGGCACGACTCGACGAGCTGGCCCTCGACGAAGCATTCCTGGGCCGACTCGATCAGTTGGCAGCCGACCTCAACGACTACCTGAGCCGTCCGCTGTGGTACCAGCAGCAGCAAGCCGAAGGCGTGGCGATGCCGACGGCCATCGCCTACTTCTCGATGGAGTTCGGCGTCGCCGAGGTGCTGCCCAATTACTCGGGCGGCCTGGGCATCCTCGCCGGGGACCACCTCAAGTCGGCCTCGGATCTGGGGGTGCCCCTGGTGGCCGTGGGCCTGTACTACCGGTCCGGCTATTTCCGCCAGTCGCTGACCGCCGACGGCTGGCAAAACGAGACTTACCCGTCGCTGGACCCGCAGGGCCTGCCGTTGCGGCTACTCACCGATGCCGCCGGCGATCCCGTCCTGGTCGAGCTGACGCTTCCCGACTCCGCGCAGCTGCACGCGCGGATCTGGGTTGCTCAGGTGGGCCGGGTGCCGCTGCTCCTGCTCGATTCCGACGTCCCGGAGAACGAGCACGAGCTGCGCGGCATTACCGACCGGCTGTACGGCGGTGACCAGGAACACCGGATGCGCCAAGAGCTGCTGGCCGGCATCGGCGGCGTGCGGGCGATCCGCGCGTTCACCGCCATCGAAGGCCTGCCCGCGCCCGAGGTGTTCCACATGAATGAGGGGCACGCGGGATTCCTCGGAGCCGAACGCATCCGCGAGTTGATGACCGATGCCGGCTTGGACTTCGACACCGCGCTCGCCGTCGTGCGATCCAGCACCGTGTTCACCACTCACACTCCGGTGCCCGCGGGTATCGACCGGTTCCCGATCGACATGGTGCGGCTCTACTTCGACGGCCAGATCGAGGACGATCCCGGCAAGAAGAAAGCCGGCGGCAAGGGCGCGCCCGCGCTGTTGCCAGGCGTACCGACGGCCCGGATTCTCGCGCTCGGCGCCGAGGACGACCCGACCAAATTCAACATGGCGCACATGGGTCTGCGGCTGGCGCAGCGGGCCAACGGCGTCTCGTTGCTGCACGGTGAGGTGAGTCGGGCCATGTTCAACGAGCTGTGGTCCGGGTTCGACGCGGACGAAGTGCCGATCGGGTCGATCACCAACGGGGTTCACGCGCGCACCTGGGCGGCGCCGCAATGGTTGCAGTTAGGGCGTGAGTTGGCCGGGTCGGATTCGTTCGGCGATCCCGGCGTCTGGCTTCGGCTGAACCAGGTTGACGCGGGCCATCTTTGGTGGATCCGCTCGCAATTGCGGTCGCTGCTGGTCGAGGACGTCCGGCAGCGGCTGCGGAAATCCTGGCTGGAACGCGGCGCATCGGACGCCGAATTGGGCTGGATAGCAACGGCATTCGAGCCGAACGTGCTTACCATTGGGTTCGCCCGGCGGGTGCCCACGTACAAGCGGCTGACGCTGATGCTGCGCGACCCGGAGCGGCTCGAACGCCTGCTGCTCGATGAGGACAGGCCGATTCAGCTGATCGTCGCCGGAAAGTCGCACCCGGCCGACGA
>NZ_LZKH01000137.1:0-628 GCF_001672745.1 Mycobacterium sp. E1386 | reverse complement strand
CCGCATCGGAAAGTGATGCAGTGTCGCCAGCGGAATGCCGTAATACTCCGCGACGTTGGCGGCGGCCTGTTCGAAATTCAGGCCGGTGCACAATAGGTCAGCGCCGGCAGCGAGCGACGTCAGCGTCGTGCTGACCTCGCCCCAATGCCGGATCAGGGGCTCCCAAACCTTGCGCATCAACCTGATCGGGCTGCGGATCGTCCAGATGTCGCGGAAGAATTCCGCCCACATGTTGCGCAGGAATTCTTCGTCCAGGAAGTCGTGCAGTTCTGGCCCGTACGGAACCGCAGCGAGGCCGGCCGATTCGGCGAAGCCCACTAATTCCGGCGGGACCGCCATGGCCACGTCGTGCCCCCGGCGCAGCAGTTCGCGTCCGACCGCCGCCAGAGGCTCGATGTCGCCGCGCGTTCCATACCCGGCGAGAGCGAATTTGGTCACGGGTCCTAGCCTTGCAGCTGCGATGTGGAGGCGACGTTGAGGGTACGGGTCCTCACCCAATCCGTCCCACGCGCGTGTAGTTTTCCAGAAGGTCGGCGGTCTTGGTGATGCTGTCCGCGGGCTTCGTCATTCGAGCGGCCAGCTCGCGGGCGCGCGAGACGTAGTCGGGGGAGAGGATCTGGCGCAGGTC
>NZ_LZKH01000136.1:0-24752 GCF_001672745.1 Mycobacterium sp. E1386 | reverse complement strand
ATCAAGCATTTCGCCGACACCAAGAACCTGCTGATCAACGCCGTCGACGCGGTGGGACGGCTCAGCCAGGCCGCCGACCAGTACCTGTCGGAAGCCCGCGGGCCGCTGCACACCGACCTGCAGGCGCTGCAGTGTCCGCTCAAGGAGCTGGGCAAGGGCTCGCCGTACCTGATCGGCGGCCTGGCTGAGCCGTCCCACCGCGTCGACGGCGTTGATCAGCAGGTTCTTGGTGTCGGCGAAATGCTTGATCAGCGGCGGGATGTCAGTGAGCACCCGGTCGAGGACGTCGGCGCGGGCACCCACGTAGGTGAGCAGCCGGTTGGTCGAGTCGATCGCGTGGGTGATGTCATCGCGCTGCTGGTTGAGCTGGTCGGTGAAGGTGTCCAGCTTGCCGAGGAAGGACCGGATCGCCTCGCCGCGCCCGTTGAAGATGTTGTAGACCTCGTTCTGCAGCACCTCGAGGTTCGGGATGCCGCCGCCGCGCAGGATCAGCGACAGGCTGGCCAGCGTCTGCTCGGTGGTGGGGTACGACGAGGAATTCTTCAGCGGAATGGTGTCGCCGTTCTTGAGCAGTTCCTGCGACGGGTTCGGCGGTGCGGCGAGCTCGACGTGCTGGGAACCCAGCAGCGAGGTCTGGCCGATCTTGGCGATGGCGTTCTTGGGCAGCTTGGTGTTCTTGTCGACGCCCAGCGTCAGGGTGGCGATCCAGTTCTTCAACTGGATGGACTTGATCGACCCGACGAAGACGTCGGCGACCATCACCTTGCTGTTGCCGTTGATCGCCAGGGTGTCCGGCACCTGCACGTAGATCGTCATGGCGCCCGAGCCGCTGCCCGGGCCACCGGGGATCGCGACGTTGGAGATCCCGCGCCAGCCGCAGGAGCTCAGCACCAGCGCGGCCACCAGCAGGACCATCGCCTGCCAGGCCCGGCGGCGGATCAGACGAAGGGCGCTCATCACTGGCCACCCCCGTCAGCCGGGACCGCGGGCCCACCGGCGTTCGGCGCGGGTGCCGCGACCGGCGCCGGCGTCGGGGCGACCGGGCCCGGGGCCACGTTCGGCCCGGGCGGCGGCGGCTGGATGGGCACCGGCGCATTCAGCCCGATGGGCGGCACGATCGGGTTCTCGTCGTAAGCGTTCGGCGGCCCCGGCGGCGTCTGCAGGTTCGACTGCACGGGCGCGATGTTGGGGCCTCCCATGAGCTCGGCCAGCGAGTCCGGGGTCATCAGACCCGCGGTGATCGGCCCGACCTGCTGGCCTTGCATCCCGGGCGCGACGATCCAGCCGGGCTGGGTGTTGCGGTGCGACGTCGGGGTGTCCGGGACCCAGATGCCGGGCACGGTGGTGTCCTTGTATCCGTTGGGCGGGTGCAGCCGGTCTTCCGAGTAGGCAACTTCCTTGGGCAGGGTCTCGGCAGTGCTGAACAGGTTCGCGCCGAACGGCAGGTAGTTGAACTTGATCGCATCGAGGATCGGCGCCAGGTATTGCGCGCACAGTTCGGCGGACTCCTGATACCCGAGCCGGCTGCCCGCCTGGATGGAGCTGCAGATGAACTGCATCGGGTTGGCGAAGTTCGTGATCGCCGGGATGGCGACCACCGATCCGTGCGACGGGTGATAGATCTGGTTGATATTCGCCGCGGCGGTCGGGAGGACGTGCAGCGCGGTCTCCAACCCGTTCAGCGGGTCCGGCTGCAGGATCGTGTTCGTCACCGTCGCCAGGTTGTTGATGTCGTAGGTCAGCACCTCGCGGTTCTTGTTCAGGAACGGCCGCACGGTGGACAGCAGACCGTCGAACTGCTCGATCGCGTTCGACAGGTCGTGGTCGTTGTGCGCGAGCCGCGTGGTGAAGTCCGCCAGGTTCTGGTTCAGCGCGACGAACTGCTGGTCGTCCTTGTGCAGCGCGTTGACGAACAGAGCCAGGCTCTTCACCACCGCGAAGAAGTCGCCGCGCCCCTCGTTCAACGCGGTCAACGCCTGCGACAGGTTGCTCAGCGTGGTGTTGAATTCCTTGCCCTTACCGGCCAGCCCGTTGGCATAGGACTCGATGACCTCACCGAACGGACCCGTCGGCTGCTCGGGGGTGGGGCCCAACTTGGAGATGATGTTCGTGATGCTGTTGCGCAGCTGGTCCCACTCCACCGGGACCTGCGTGCGCTCCTCAGGGATCACGGCGTTGTCCGCCAGTACCGGCCCGCCCTTGTAGGGCGGCTCCAGCTGGATCGCCCGCGACGCCACCAGCGTCGGGTTGAGGATCACCGCGTTGGCGTTGGCGGGAACCCGGTACTTGTTCTCGTAGTGGAAGGTGACCTTCATCTTGTCGCCGGCCGGCTCGATCTTGTCGATCGCGCCGACCCGCAACCCCATGATCTGGACCTTGTCCCCGGGGTAGAGCGCGTTCGCGGCGGGGAAATAGGCGACCACCGTGTTGTTGGTCAGCTTCTCGAAGAGCCGCCAGCCGACGAACCCGACGACGATGGCCAGCACGATCACCAGCGATCCGAGGATGACGGTCGCCCGGGTCAGCTTCGGTAGCCGGATGTTCCGGATGTCAAAGGCGGTGCTCAATTCTGGCTACCTCCCCCGGCAGCGCCGCTGCCGCCCGATCCGCCCGGGTTGATGAACGGCGCCGGCAGTTGCGCACCGGGTCCGGGTGGCGCCGCCGGTCCCGGCGGGAACCCGGGCGCGAACGTCGACGGCGGCGGCGTCGGTCCGGCCGGCGCCAGGTTCTCGGTGCGCGCGCCCGGCGGTGCCTGCGGCGGCAGCGGGACGGGCGTACCCGGCACGTCGGGCGGCGGGTCGCCCGGCCGCCCGGCGATCGGGATGCCCGGCGTCGGCGGCAGACCGTTGGGGTTCGGCGGCGAGGTCAGCACGTCCACCGGCGCCGGGAAGCCCGGGCCGCCGAACGGTCCGATGGCCCCACCCGCGCACGGCAGCGGGTTCCACGGGCGCGGCAGACCCTCGTCACCGACCGTGACGTTGCCGCCGGGGTTGGCCGGCGTGTAGGAGCATGGCGATCCGGGCGGAACGGCCGGACCCGGGTGCTCCGGCGTGCCCTCCAGCACCGGCGGCGCCGGCGGCGGTGCCCCGTTGGGGAATCGGGTGCCGTTCGGGTCGGGCCACCGGAATTCGGGCAGCCCGGCGCTGCGCCAGAAGTTCTCCGGGTCGATGCCCCGCTTCTTGAAGGCGGCGTCGACCCACGGCTGAATGATCTGGTAGAGCGCGAGGTTGTGCAGGACCACCTTGAAGAACGGTCCCGACGCGATGGCCTCGTTCAGGGACGGCAGGAACTTGCCGACCTCGGTGAGCCCGGCGGCGACGTCGTCTTTGCGCTCCTTCAAGATGTCGCTGACCGTGCGCAGCTGCTCGAGGACGTGGTTCAGGTTCGGGTTGTCGTTGATGAAGCCCTTGACCTGTTCGGAGAAGGCGGCGACGTTCGCCAACAACGCGTTGATGGCCTGGCCGCGCTCGTTGAAGGCGGCCAGCAGCGTCTTCGTGTTGACCAGCAGGCGGTCGATCTGCTCGCTGCGGTCACCCAGGACGCTGGCCACCTGGTTGGCCTGGGTGAGTAGGTGCTTGACCTGCTCGTCGCGCTTTCCGATCGTGTCGGAGAACTTGGCCACGCCATCGAGCGCCGCGCTGAGGTGCGGGTAGGTCTGGTCGATGGTCTGCGACAGCACGTGCAGCGATTCCTTGACCGTGTCGATGTTCCAGCCCTGGGCCGCCTTGGTGACGTCGAAGAACGCGTCATAGATCTGGTAGGGGGTGGTGCTCTGGCCGATCGGCAACGAGTCCCCGGGCTTCAGTGGCTGATTGCCTCGGGCCTCGACGTCCAGAATCTTCTTACCGAGGATGGTGTCCGTCTTGATCGCCAGCCGGCTCTCGGTCCCGATGGTGGCGGTGCCGAGATTGAACTTGACCAGGACGTGGTCGCCGTCGATAGAGAGGGCCTCGACCTTGCCGACGTCCACGCCGGCGATGCGGACCTTGTCACCGACACCGATGCCTCCGGTGTCGGTGAACTGGCCGAAGTAGTGCGGCTTGGCCATCAGCATGGGCACGCTGGTGAAGCTCTGCCCGACGCCGATGACGAGCACCGTCACGATGATGCCCATCAGGCCGATGCGAACCCGGTTGGCCGGTTCCAGTGTTCTCATTGCGGCGTGCACCTACCCGTCGGCTGCTGGAAAAGCCGGACCGTGCGGACCGGGCCGCCGGCTTGCAGGCCGTTGATCTTGAGCGTGATGTCGCAGGCGTAGAAGTTCACGAAGTCGCCGTAGGAGCCGATTGCACGGCCGATCATGTTCAACGCGGTGGGCACCTTCTTGAGGAAGTCGTTCAGCTGGTCGCGCTGGTCGATGAGCGGCTGCTGGACCGCGTCCAGATAGTTCAGGGTGTTGTGCAGCAGGCCGCGGTCCTCGGCGAGCAGGTCGGCGACCGTGCCGGCCGCGTTGCTGATGTGCGCGGTCCCGCCCGCCAGCTGGTCACCGTGGTCCTTCAGCCCGGTGATGAGCACCTCGAGGTTGTTGACCGTCTGGTCGAACTGCTGCCGGTGGCGAACCGTGGTGTCCAGGACGATGTTCAGGTTCTTGATGACTTCGCCGATCGCCTGGTCCCGCTCACCGAGCTGGTTGGTCAGCTGCGCGGTCTGGTCGAGGATGTCGTTGATGGTGCCGCCCTGGCCCTGGAAGACGGTGATCAGCGAGGTCGCGATGGTGTTGACCTTCTGCGGGTCCAGCGCACGAAACAGCGGTTTGAAACCACCGATCAGGGCGTCGAGGTCGAGCGCCGGCGAGGTGCGCGACGTCGGGATGAAGCCGCCCGGCGGCAGGACCTTCTCGGCGCCCTCGCCTTCGCCGCGCTTGAGCTCAAGGTAGCGGTTGCCGATCAGGTCGAGGTAGCGGATCTGCGCCGTCGTCGACTGGTACAGCGGCACCGAGCGGTCGATGTTGAATTCCACCCGCGCCCGCTTGCCACCGTCGACAACTTTCACGGAGCTGACCTTGCCGATCTCCACGCCCGAGGCGCGGACGAATTGGCCCGCCCGCAGCCCGCTGACGTTGGTGAACTCCGCCGAGTACCCGTTCGTGCGGTCGAACCGCATCTGGCCGAATACGACGACGATCATCACAGTGAAGACCAGCAGCACAAACGAGAAGATGCTGAGCCTGACGATGGTTCCGGTGATTTTCATGGGTTGATCGTGTTATCCCCTACTTGGCGGCCCCAGACGTACTCGATCGCGTATGGGGATCCGGTGTCGAGGTGGTTGTACGGCGCGAGGCTGTTGCCGCTGTCTATCACCAATTCGGGTGCGGGCCACAGGTCGTGGGTGATCTGCTGCCAGCAACCCGGGGCGCCCCCCGGCCCACCGCGCGCGTTCACGCGCGGCAGGTTTTCCGGGTAGGTGTACGGGTTCGGTGCGCCGCCGACGAGCCCGGCCAGCCCGCCGACCAGGCTGGCGAGGGTGACCACCGCCGACACCGGGTTGGCCAGCAACCCGAGCCCTGACAGCGCCTCGGTGTGGGCGTTCAGCGAGTAGCCGTTGCCGCCCAGGAACGAGGATGCCTTGGGCTCGATGTCGTGGTAGTTGCGCAGGGTGCAGAACAGTTCCGGGCTGTAGGTGTCCAGCAGCTGCGCCGTCGGCACCAGGTCTTGCGCGCCCCGCGCCAGGTACGGGCCGCCCCTGTTGAAGATGTCGGCGCCGGTGTTGCCGAACCCGGCCGCCGACAACAGCGCCTGGTCCAGGTCCTTCTGCTGGGCGTTGATGGTCCGCGACGTGATGACCGCGTTGTTGAGGAAGTCGATCAGGTCCGGCGCCGCGTTGGCGTAGGTGTCGCCGAGCGCCGCCAACCCCTGAATGTCGCGACGGGCCTGCGGCATCTGCGGATTGACGTCATCGAGGATCGCGTTGGCGTTGACCACGGACTGGCCGAGTTTGTCGCCCAGCCCGGTCAGCGCCTGGGCGGCCGCGCTCAGCGTCAGGTTCAGCTTGACCGGATCCACCTTCTCCGCGATCGAGGTAACGGTCTGGAACAGGGTGTTGATCTCGGTGGTCACCGAGCGCGCGTCGATCACCATGTGCGGCGCAATCCGTTGCGGTGAAGGGTTTTTCGGTGTCGTCAACGAGACGTACTTGCCGCCGAACACGGTGGTCGCCTTGATGTCGGCGTCCACGTTGGCCGGGATCAGCGACAGGTACCGCGGATAGACCTCCAGCGTGAATTTGGCGGCCGGCTTGCCGTCGCGCACGGTCTCCGAGATGTTGCCCACCCGGCCGATCTCGACCCCGTTGTAGGTGACCTTGGATCCCGGATCCATCACCAGCCCGGCCCGCGACGCCACCATGGTCAGCTTCGTCTTCGGGGTGAACCCACCGCGGAACTGCACGTATACGAGGGTGAAGACGATGGCCAGGACGACCAGCACGGCGAGGGCGATCCACCGGTACGGCGGGAGGCGCTGGGAATTGATCTGCACCGGGGAAGACGTTGTCACCAGCGCCCCTCATCTCTGCGCCGCGGCCCAATGCTGCGGCGATCCTTCCCCTTCCAGGGGCCCTGTACACATATGCAATAAGAAGTCCACAGGAATCTACCTTGGCGGTCGTCGTTATGCGAACCGCCGTTCGCACAATCAGTCTCTAGCTGGTTGGGGCCGCATTGCGTTAGCGTCGTCGGCGTGACCCTCAAAGACATCCCGTTGACAACCCTCGACGGCCGGCCCACCACACTGGCCGAATTGGCCGACGGCGCAACGCTGGTCGTCAACGTCGCCTCAAAATGCGGACTGACTCCGCAATATACGGCGCTGGAGAAGCTGGCCGAGGACTACCGCGACCGCGGCCTGACGGTCGTCGGCGTCCCCTGCAACCAGTTCATGGGCCAGGAACCGGGCACAGCCGAGGAGATCCGGGAGTTCTGCTCGACGACGTACGGGGTGACGTTCCCGTTGCTGGCGAAGACCGACGTCAACGGCGACGACCGGCACCCGCTCTACGCCGAGCTGACCAAAGCCGCCGATTCCGCCGGCGAGGCGGGAGACATCCAGTGGAATTTCGAGAAGTTCCTCATCGCACCCGGCGGTGAGGTTGTTCAGCGATTCCGGCCCCGCACTCCGCCCGACGCCCCCGAGGTGATCAGCGCGATCGAGGCCGTGCTGCCCCGATAGGCGGCATGGAACCGCTTGGTAGGCCGTAATCCGGCGGGCACCGCCGGAACGAGTGGCCGAAAGTCCCCCTGCGCGGAGTCCATCGCCCCTTCTTCGCTGCGGGCGCGCCGGGGTTGACTGGTCCTCGAGTCAAGCCGGAGGCGACCATGTCGACGAAAACCAAGGTGGCAGCGCTCGATCACGCAATCGATGCCGCACACACGTGGGTCAACGATGTGGCCGAGGAGTTCGACACCGAGGATCGCGAGTTCGCCTACCGGGTTCTGCGGGCCTGGCTACACACGCTGCGTGACCGACTCACGGTAGAGGCGAGCGCCCATTTCGCGGCCCAGCTTCCCGATCTGATCAGGGGTGTCTTCTACCAGGCATGGAATCCCACTGCCGTCCCCGACAAGTACGACGCCAAGGCCTATGCCGTCCGATTCTCGCGTGAGGCGAACATCGCGCTCGAGGACGTGGGCAAAGCCGCCTCGGCCACTACCGCGGCCGTCTTGCACCACCTGCCGGTCGCCCAGATCGATAAGGCGCTGGGGCAGCTGCCCATGGAAATTCGCAAGATGCTGCGGCCCGCGAGTTGATGCGCGGCGCCCAATTCCTAGTCGCTCAACGAGAGAAGCAGGGGAACGAATGTCCGGGCACGAAACTCATCGTGGCATTTTGGTCGGCGTCGACGGATCGGCCTCGTCGATGGCCGCGGTCGACTGGGCGGCTCGCGATGCGGCGATACGCAATGTTCCGCTGACCCTCATGCACGTCATCGCACCGGTCGTGCCGGCCGTCGCGCCGTGGCCGGCGATTCCGATTCCTCAGGACCATTTCGAGCGACAGGACGCCAAGGCACGGCAAATCCTCGAAGACGCGCGCAAGGTGGTCGCCGATAGCACCGCCGGCCACGGCCCGCCGTTCGTGTACAGCGTGGTGGTACGTGGCCCGACCGTTTCGACGCTCGTCAACGAATCCAAGATCGCGGACATGATGGTCGTGGGCTACCGGGGCGAAGGCGCGTTCAGCCGGGTCCCGTTCGGCTCGGCCAGCACCGGCCTGGTGAACTATGCGCACTGCCCGGTCGCGGTCGTCCACGATGAGGCGCCGCCACGCCCGCAGGCACCGGTGCTGGTGGGAATCGACGGCTCGGCCGCATCAAAACAGGCGGCGGAGATCGCCTTTCATGAGGCTTCTCGCCGGGGCGTGGAGTTGGTGGCACTGCACGCGTGGTCGGACGTCAGCGTGTCGGAAGTGCCGGGTCTGGATCTCGAGCTGATGGAAGTGCAGGCGCAACAGGCGCTCACCGAGTGGCTCGCCGGATTTCAGGAGCGCTATCCCAACGTCAGCGTGCGACGCGTGGTGGTGTGCGATCAGCCGGCTCGTCAACTGATCGAGCACTCGGAGTCCGCACAACTCGTGGTCGTCGGCAGTCACGGTCGCGGCGGATTCGCCGGCATGCTGCTGGGCTCGGTGAGCGCGGCCGTCGCGCATGCGGCGCAATCGGTGGTGATCGTCTCTCGCGAGTCGTAGCGGCGCAGGTTCACCCCCTGTTGACACGAAGACGGCCCCGGAGTCTCCTCCGGGGCCGTCTCGCTAGTAGCGGGGACAGGATTCGAACCTGCGACCTCTGGGTTATGAGCCCAGCGAGCTACCGAGCTGCTCCACCCCGCGTTGGTGAATGCCAGGTTACCGAACTCGCGTCGCGCCAGCCAAATCGCGGCCTGACCAGCTCGTTTTTCAGCGCCGAACGCGCGTCAGTTCGCCGAGTCGCGCCGACTCCAGCGCGGGCTTTCAGTCACACGTCAGGTTAGCCGCGGACAGCTGAAATGAATCTCTCGAGTTCGCATGCGATGTCGGGACCTGAGGGTTCGATGATGATCTCGGTGCACCTGCTTGTTGACCATTTCCGGTCGCCGTGACGTAGCGAATCGCCGGGCTGGCTCTAGATTGCGCGTGCCTCGACGATGCTGAAGTCCGTTCCGGTGGCGATCACTCGAGTCATTTCGAATCCGGCTTGGTCAAGCAGTCGGCGGTACTCGGCTGCGGTTCTTTCTTGCCCGTCATTGACCAGCAACATCTCGATATCGGTGACCTTGCCGATGACGTCACCGTGGTGCTCCGGGATTATGGCCTCGACGAGCAGCAACGATGCGTCGGTGGCCGCCGCCCTTCTCACGTTGTGCAGGACGCGTAAGGCGGCCTCGTCGGGCCAGTCGTGGATTATCTGCTTGAGCACGTACACATCGCCCCCGGCGGGGACCTCGTCGAAGAACGAGCCTTCGACGAGCCGAACCCGATGCGTCACATCGAAGTTCCGCAACAGGGATGGCGCGTCCGCTACCACGTCCGGGAGGTCGAACAGGACGCCCTGCGCATTCGGTGCCGATTTCAGGATGGCAGCGAGTAGACGGCCGTGGCCGCCCGCGATATCGACGATCGTGCGGTATGGCGTGAAGTCGTACGCCTCGACGAGCGGTCCGTCTATATACGCCGACAATCCCGTCATCGCTTCGTTGAAAATCGCGCTGAATTCGGGCTCGTCGCGCAGATAGGTGAAGAAGTCTTGACCGCGTAGCGTGGTGACCGGCGATGTCCCGGTCCTGATGGCCCGCGTCAGCAGGCTCCAGTGTTCACGGTGCTGCGGTGCACCCACGAATCGGGCCAGGGCCGCCACAGATACCGGGGCGTCCGAGCGCAGCGTGTCTGCTCGGGGAGTCAGCTCATAGCGACCGTCGTCGCGTTGAGCGAATATCCCCTTGCCGATCAGTGCCCGCAGAGCCCGGCGCAAGGCGTCCGGATGGGCTCCCACTCTGTTGGCGAGTTCATCGAGTTGCAATGGCCCGTCGGCGAGCGCATCCGCCACTCCCAGGTCGGCCACCGCGGTGATCGTCTGCGATACCCACGCCCCGAGCAGTAACTCCTGCATCGCCCGTGCCGGGGAAGACGTAGGTTGGTCGAAGGACGGTGCCTCAGAAATTCTCATGCGATCTCCTCAGTTCGGTTGCCGCGAAAGACGAAAACGTCGGGACTCAGTGGATGCTGCCCAGCTGCAGTTTGGCCTCGAAGGGCTGCCCATCACGCTTGGGCCACAGTGGTTGCGGGACTTCGGCGCCGAAAGGTGCGTCCCAGTGGTTGCGTGAAGAAACCTCATGCACCGGATAACGGTTGGTCGCAACTCCCCATCGGCCAAGCGGATAGCCGAGGGCCACCATGGCCGACATCGTCCACCCCTGGTCGGCCGGCACGCCCAATATGTCGTTGACCTCGTCCGGGAAGTAGCGCAGCAGCGTTGTCATGGCGCCGCCGACGCCTTCGGCGCGGGCGGCGAGCAACGCGCTCCAGATGGCCGGGAAGATGTTTGCGCCGCCATGGTCGTCGATTGCGAAAACGAAGAGCAGCAAAGGGACTTCGTCGAAGTGATCGGCCAGGTAGTCCCCGGATCGGATGACCTGCCGCAGAGTGTCGGCGTAGACGGCGCGATCCCGGCCCGGCGCCTGCACAGCCATTCTCCCGGCCCTGAACTCTTCGTGCTCGATCTCGTTGGCACGCCGATACAACTCGCCCAACGCATGTTTGAGCGCCGGCTCATCGACAACGAGGAAATGCCAGCGCTGCGTGTTGCCGCCGCTGGGCGCGCGGATCGCCGCATCAAGGATGCGTACCTGAGTATCCAGGGGAACCGGATCCGGCCGCATCCGCCGCATTGTTCTGGTGGTGTAGAGCGCTTCATAGATATCCATTGACCGCCTCCTCTCTGAAGAGCTCCCGCCGACGCGCTATTTCCCCGACGGCGAAAACGATGTTTCGAGGATGATCCTGACCCTCCGCGCCGAAACGACCGAACGGCTGTTCCGATGACCGGAACGGCTCAGCGCAGCGCGATATACCGCTGTACGACAGCAACTCTGAAAGATCACGCGCAGCGTTTCGGCAGCGGGCCATGGCGTCTATCGGGTCCGCATTCGGATCGAGGATTAGCTATCATCGTCCAGTGGGATCGGAAAGTTTTGATGATTTCTCGGCCGATGGATTATTCAGATCGGTCGAACCGGGATCTGTGCCCACCAGTGCGGTGCACAGCGCCTTTGCGCTACTCCGAGCGCTCGGCCGGATTCAACAGCACCCGGTCGGGGTTACACGACTCGCCTCGGAGACGGGTATCCCCAAAACCACGGTGCACAGGCTACTTCAGCAGCTCGAACAAGAGAACGTCGTGCAGCGTGAGAACCGAAGGTGGACCTTCGCCGCGGGCCTGCATGAATTGGACCGCCGGCGCCACGACCTGGCCGCCGTGGCACAACCCCGGATGCGATTCATGTCGCTGGCCACTAAGGCGTCAATATTTCTGTACGACGCACCGGGGAACCGATTGAGAGCCATGTGCCGCGCGTATGGGTCGGGCGTTTCCGGCGTCTTGAGCCCCTCACAGCAGTCCTTGGGCGCCGAGAGCCCGGAATCCGCTGCCTCTCAAGCGCTTTACCGCGGGCACATGGCATCCGAGTACGGGACGGTACACCCAGAGTGCTCGTGCATTGCCACTCCGTTTGCGCTTCCCTCGGGAGAGCCCGGGATCGTCGCTTTGGCTCTTCCCATGCGAAAAGACCTCGAATCATTCAGGCGGCCGCTGGACCGCGTCGCCAAACTCATCCAGTCCGACATGCATCGCATGGTGTCCTGAGACAGCCGGCTCCCGCGGCGCCCCGGCGTCACAGGTGGTGCCTTTCTCGGATGCATTCCGCGGCCCGTTCACCGATAACGACGCAGGGGGCCATCGTGTTGCCAGACGTGACGCGCGGCATGACGGAAGCGTCTGCCACTCGCAGACTTTCCAAGCCGTGCACCCGAAGATCACTGTCCACCACCGAAAGTGGGTCTTCGCCTAATTTGGCTGTCCCAGAGGTGTGCCAGTAAGGAACCACCCCATCTCTGACGAAACTTCTAAGATCGTCACCTTTGAGGTTCCCTGGCAAGACTTCATTTTTGATAAATGGCCGAAGCGCGGACGAATTCCCTAGGTCCCGCAGGAACTCCACGCACGAGACCGCGAGCTCGAAATCATCGGGGTGCGACAGTGAGTTGAGGTGCACGCGGACTGGGTCTTCGGGCCCGGGGCCGCTCAAGCGGATGAATCCACGACTGCTGGGGTGGGTGAGCGAGCCGCACAGTGTCCAGCATGACGCCGGCAGTTCACCGAAGCGGGCGATATTCTCCGGGCTCGCCAACGGCACCGCCGCCTGACAGCAGAATAGATCCGGGGCGTCCAAATCGGGATCGCTCGTCCAGAACAGCTGTGCTTCGCCCTGGTTTGTCGATTCGAACGGTTGCGCAAACTCGTAATTGACCGGTAAGCATGCATGGTCCTGGAGGTTCTTGCCGACGCCGGGCAGGTGTTGGCGAACCTCGATGCCGAACTCGCGCATCTCAGCAGCATCCCCGATACCAGACTGCATCAACACCTTCGGCGTATTGATCGCTCCCAGCGAAAGCACAACTTCTCCGCGTGCCGCGACATGCTGCAGTTTTCCATCGCGGCGTACCTCGACACCGGTGACTCGGTTCCCTTCGATGGAAAGCCGGGTGACCGAGGTTTCGGTAAGGACGGTCAGATTCGGGTTACTCAAGATGGGATAGACATAGGAGCGGAAGATCGACTGGCGCCGGCCGTCAACAATGATGACATCGCATAGGGCCGCGCCGCGGTCGTATTCCATCATCCTGCCGTTGGGATGCGCGAAGGTGGGCAGACCCATTGCCCTGGCGGCCTCGAGCGTCGTCGGGCCGAGACCATCGGGGCTCGTGGCCGGTTGCACTCCGACAGGTCCCCCACTACCCCGATATCGGGGATCGGGGGCGCCCAACCAATCTTCGATACGCCGATAAATATCGACGACCGCGCTATAGCTCCAAGCAGGGTCCTTGGCCTCGGCGGCGAAGAAATCCCAGTCCGCCCGATGGCCGCGCGACCACGCCATCACGTTGATGCTCGATCCTCCACCGAGAACCTTGCCCATAGACATCGGCAGCGCGCGATTGTTGATGTGGGGATTGGGCTCGCTTCGATGTCCCCAGTCGCGTTCGGATCCCAAATTTGTCGGCCACAGGGCAGGCACCATCACGGAAGGAGTCGCGTCGTGAGTGCCGGCTTCGAGGAGAAGCACTGACATGTCCGGGTTTTCGGCGATCCTCCTGGCGACCACCGAGCCCGATGATCCAGACCCGCACACGATGAAGTCGTATTCGGGTGCCAGCGTCGAATGTGCCAGCCGCCGCACGTCTCCGTGCGCCACCGCTTCGGGATCATCAAATGCCCGGTGCCGCAATGATTTCGTCATTAATGACCACCTTTCGGAGAATTTGATTTCTGGGATGCCCGATCCACTGCAAACCGTTGTGGTTAGCCGATTCCAAGACGAGGTCGTTCAGGCCAACGACATAGCTATGAATACGCAAAAGGTCGCCGTGGATCCAATAGGTGTTCCGAAGGACGGAACAAGTGTCGAACGCCAACGGAAACGCATCACACCCGCGCTTCACACCGCGCAACGCGTTAGCGAACTCTCCGGCCAAGCTGGACATCTGTGCCGGGCAAGCCCTCGCGGCCCGCTATTCGGGCCGGCCGCTGTTGAGGATGACGTCGACGATGCTGCAGCGCGCGAGGTCGGATCTAAGGGGTTCGTGGCGTCGTTGAAAGCGCGGAGGATGTCAGCATCCTAGTGGTCTGTAACACTGGTAGATGGGCAAGGCATGTGTCCTTCCGACGCACCTGTCGAGGGAGTAACTTTGTCCTGCAAGCGGATTGGCCCCACAAACAACGTATTCAGTTCCATGCCACCGTCGATGGAAATGTCCTGCGCGGTGATGTACCCGGCGCGATCACTGACGAGGAAGGCGACCAGATCGGCGACCTCCTCGGGGCGCCCGAACCGGCCGCTCGGCAGTGCCGCACAGATACGTTCTTGGTCCGCCGCGGGGAGGGTCATCGCTTTGGGCGTGGCGATGACGCCCGGCAGAACTGAATTGGCGGTGATTCCAAGGGAACAGTTCTCCATCGCGATGGTGCGAATCATGCCGTGCAGTCCAGCTTTCGATGCGGCGTAGGCGACTTTGCCTAACGCCCCATTGCGTCCCGCGACGCTCGAAATCGCGACAATGCGACCAAAACCACGTTCTCGCATGCCCGAGAGACATGCTTGAATGACCCGAAAAGCGCCCGTCAGGTTTACGTCGATGTCTCGCGACCACTTTTCGGCCGACATCGAATGCGCGGGAGCGTAGGTGTCGACGACGCCCGCGACCGCCACGCAGATGTCGACGTCGCTGCCGAGCCAATCGGGTATCGGGTCAGCGGTCAGATCCAGCACGGCATCTGCTGGGCCGACGATGTCCGTCGTTCGTACCTCGATGCCGTCGGTTCGCAGCCGCTGGCAGATCGCCGACCCAATTCCCCCGTTTGCGCCTGTAACAACCGCGCGTCGATCGGTCATACCGCCTCCTACTGGCCAGTGCGATCAGCTACCCGACAGAGCTACCGTGGACGGCCACGATGAATCTGTCGAGTTCGCGTGGAATGTCGGGACCCGAGGGCTCGATGACGATCTCGGTGGCGCCGGCTTGGGCCATTGCGGCCACGGCCTTTCCGACAGTCTCGGCGGTTCCGCTCAGGGTGACCGAGGGGACCGAGGCGTAACCTCCGGCACGCCAACCGGCCAGGTCGGCGTCGTTCATCTCGACCATGGTGCCCTGGTGAATGTGCAGGTGGCGCAGGCGCTGAGGGACCTTCTCGATTACATCTAGCCAGGCGGTGCCTCCGGGCATCCCGCGCACTGCGTCGGCGCCCTTGGTGACATAGATGAAGTGATATGCCGCGGCCCACGGGGCGCCGACCACTGATCGGACGCGTTCGCCGGCCAAGTCCTCCCCTTCGTCGAGGACGGTACCCATGGTGGCTACCACCGCGCGAGTAAAGTCGCTCTGACCGGGCACGACGTCGAACATGGAGATCAGCCCGTCGGCGCCGAGCCGCTTGGCGACGCCGGCACCCTTGGGTCCGGTTGCCGCCACCAGCAACGGGATTCGCAGGGGCAGTGCGTCGGCTTGCGCCGAGGTCAGCATCAACTTGATGGCCGCGCCTTCCCAGTCGGTCGCCTCTCCGGCCAACAGCGCCTGGTAGGCACGGATATAGCACTCCATGTAGGACCATCGGATCGGCGGCTGGCCGATGGCCGCGCGGCTGGAGAACCCGGTGCCGAAAGAGGTCACAATCCGCCCCGCCGCCCGTCGATGCAGTGAGACGGTCGCGGCGGCGTTGACCAACGGGTGACGCTGCGTCGGAATCAATACCGCGGGACCCAGCTCGATCGTCGTGGTCCGCTCCGCCGCACGGTGCAGGCCGAGCCAGACGTCATCGCCTCCGAACGGGGTGTCGTAGAGATAGGCCCGGCGATAGCCCAGTTTCTCCGCCGCGACAATGTGCTCAGCCGACTCGAATGACGGTGGCAGCGCGACACTTACATCGATCGCGGTCATTGGTTGCTCCTCTCCAATCGCGCTCGCTGAGCCAACGCATCGTGGGCAATGCGCTCAAATTCCGACATGGGCACTAGCCCGGCTACCAACCTGCCGCCGAGCAGCCACGCGGGTGTGCCGCAGACGCCGCACTGCTGCCCGGTCCGTTCCAACAAATCGACAGCGGCGTAGGCAGTGCCGTCGGCGAGCGCGGTGTGCAGTGCGCCCGGGTCCACGCCGGCCTTTACCGCGTGTCGGTCGATGACCTGTTGATCCTCGATGTCTTCACCGAGAGCGAAGTGCGCCTGGTACAACCCCCGCTGGAGTTCGTCGAAGGCGGCCGGCTGATTGCGGCGAACCCATTCGGCGGCGGCTAAAGCACTCCTGCTGTTGGGGATTCGATCCGGCCAGTTCAGCACCAGTCCCTCCGCTGCCGCCTCCCGCTCGAGCATCTCGGACCTCGGCCCACGACGGGGACCGATAACGAGACCGCCGGCCGGGATGTCGGGATGCGCCTGGAATGGCAGTGAGATGACCTCGAGGCCGGCCTCCACCAGGAGGGCGGACCTCGACTGCCCGATGTAGCAGAACGGGCATATGAAGTCGTACCAGTGCAGTACCGTCCTCGGCGCGTCACTCATCAGTTCCTCACTGGCGGAGACGCTTTCAAAGATCCCCGCAGCACGTCGATCGCTTGTGTGATCGCTGCGGTCGCCGCAGCGGTTTCGCGCAGGGAGTTCAGCATCATGAAGTCATGAATCGTGGCGTTGTAGCGGACGCTGGTGCAATGCACCCCGGCGGCGGTCAGCTTGCGGGCATAGGCCTCTCCTTCGTCGCGCAGGACGTCGCATTCGTCCACGACGACGAACGCCTCAGGCAGTCCGGCGAGTTCGCCGACGCCGGCCCTGAGCGGTGAGGCGAGGACGTCGTCGCGCCGATCCAGATCGGGCAGATACGCATCCCAGAACCAGGCCATGGCCTTGGCAGTCAGGTGCGGACCTTCGGCGAAATCACGGTAACTCGGAGTGTTTTGCGAGGCGTCGGTCACCGGGTAGTACAACGACTGGTGAACGAAGGTGACGTCGCCGCGGCGGCGGGCCAGCAAGGCCAACGCGGCGGCCAAATTGCCGCCGGCCGAGTCACCGGCGACCGCCACGCGGGTGCCGTCGACACCGGCACTGGAGCCGTTTCGCTGGATCCAGCGCGCGGCCGCGTAGGCCTGCTCGAGCGCGACCGGATAGCGGGCCTCCGGTGCGCGATCATATTCGACGAACACAACGGCGGCGTGCACGCCCACACAAAGCTCACGCACCAGGCGGTCATGGGTCGCGGCGCTGCCGAGCACCCATCCGCCACCGTGCAGGTATAGCACGGCAGGTAAAAGGCCTTTCGCCCCAACCGGTTTGACGAGGCGGACGCGCACCTGGGCGCCACCGGCCCCGACGGTCATCCATGCACTGTCGACGTCGGGCTTGGCGGCCGGAGTCGACTGGATATCCTCCAGCCCGTCGCGCGCTTCGGTTGGCGTCAGTTCGTAGACCGGTGGCGCGTGGGCCGCCGTTGCGGCGAATTCGGCGGCGGCCGGCTCGAGGGCGGAATCTGATATCACACTTCCGGCATCCGTTTGCTCAGTTTCTGCAGCGTCAGCATTTCGCGCCCACCATCGTCGAGGTAGGGGATGCCAATCCCGTATTCCTCCCAGCGGCTTGCGATTTTGGACTCGAGCTCGGGTGTGAGCCTGTCGGTCGGCGGGAAGCGACGCCCACCCCACTCCGGGCGCGGGTCGACCTCCCAGCTTCGGGTGGCGTCGATAAGTACCCGGGTCCATTGGCCGGCGCCGTATTTGTTGGTGTCATTTAACGCCGGTGGTGTCGACGGGTCGAGCGATGAGCCCAGACCCGGGCCGAAGAATGCGATATCACCGAGGCCGGCGTTGACCCGGTATGACATGGCCCAGTCCAGCGCGACCGGGTCGTGGAGGTCGATGTCCTCCTCTACGACCATGACGTTCTTGTGAAACCACACCGATCCGCCTGTCCCCCACAGCGCCGAGGCGATCTGCTGCGCGTGGCCCCGGTAACGCTTCTGGATCTGCACCAGAGTGTTTTGGCCGTTTGTCACCTCAGTCATCCACAGGTCGGTGATGCCGCCGATCCCGAGGTCGTCGAGCACGTTCCAGGTGATCGCCGACCGCGCGAAGTTGACGATGCTGTCTTCGTTGAAGCATCCCGGCCGGATCCCTTCCAGGGTGCCGCGCAGCACCGGATCGTTGCGGTGGGTGATCCGGGTGACCCGCAGCACCGGCGCCGGTGCCGCGCCACCAATGAAGCCGGGGTACTCGGCGAAGGGACCCTCGACGACGAAGGTCGAGGGGTCGGGATCGATGAAGCCCTCGACGACGATTTCCGCGGTCGCCGGGACGTGCAACGGCACCGTTTCGCAGGCCACCAGGTCAACCGGGCGCCCGAGCAGGGCACCCATCATGTCCCATTCGCAGATGTTCTTCGGAAACGGGCTCCCGGCGCAGAACCCCAGCACGTCGTGCCACCCGTACACGACGGCGACCGGCATCGGCTCCGGCTTGTACTCCTCCATGTGGCCGCCCCAACCCTGACTGGGCACCAGGAGCTTGGCGATCTTGTCACGGTCGACGATCTGGCCCCGGTAGCAACCGATGTTGTCGCGCCCCGTCACCTTGTCCTCGGTGACCACACCGCAGAACGTGTCGATGTAGCGACCACCGTCCTCGCCGTGCCACTTGGGGACCGGAAGCTCCCACAAATTGATGTCGTCGCCCTCGAGGATGTTCTCCTTGACCGGGCCGGTATCGACCACGCGCGGCGGAATCGGTTTCTTGAACGCCTCCCGGAGGTGACGCACGATCGCCGAGTCACTGGTGCCTTCGGGCAGCCCCAGCATCAGCTGCACCTGACGCCGGCTGCCCAGTGCCGACGTCAAAAGCTTTGTGCACCGAGTGTTCTCATGGCCAATGATGTTCTCGAACAGCAGTGCCGGGCCGCCGAGGGCAAGGTTGGCGCGGGTGATCGCCCCGATCTCCTCATCCCAGTCGACGGGGGCCGTGATGCGGCGTAGCTGGCCCGCGGCTTCGAGGGTGGCCAACCAGCTGCGCTGATCTGGCCCCGATTCTTGGGCGCTGGAAACGTTGATGGTTTCAGGAAGGCTTGTCGTCGTGGTCATTTCGTTCTCCTCACAGGGTTTTGGAGGCTGTTCTTCTATCGGCCGTTTGTGACGAGCCAGTCATCGGATTCCGCGAGGTTTCCGTGCCCATTCACCCCAACCGGCGGTGGATCTTCCTTCCAGCGTTTGATCAGGCAGTGCTCGATCCCCAGTTGATCGATGACCCGCCCGACCACCTGGTTCGTCACCTCGTCGACCGAGGTGGGCTTGGTGTAATAGGCCACCATCGGCGGGAAGATCACGGCACCGGCGCGCGCCAGGTAATGCATGTTCTCCAGGTGGATCTCGCTCAAGGGAGCCTCCCGCGCGACCAGGACCAGCCTGCGCCGCTCCTTGAGCGTCACGTCGGCGGCACGAGTGATCAGGTTGTCGCTGGAGCCAATCCGGATGGCGCTCAACGTCTTCATGCTGCACGGGCACACCACCATGCCATCGGTGCGGAACGACCCGCTGGAAATGCCCGCGGCAAGATCACGGGCGCTGTACACGTGTGAGGCCAGTGCCCGCACCTCGTCGACGCCGGTGTTCGTCTCCATCTTGATCGTCGCCCGTGCCCAGTCGCTGAGAATCAGGTGTGTCTCGACCCCCAGCTGCCCAAGTACTTCCAGCAGACGGATGCCCAGGGCGGCACCCGTCGCTCCGGTCATAGCGACCACTAAGCGCATCGCCGTCCTCCTCTCAGCCGGTCGCCCGGATCTGCTCGAATGCGCACCGAAGCGACGATTCGGCTGCTCATCGCGTGTCCTTCCACCAGTCATTGACCAGCTTGCGGCGCATCGAGCCGACATCGCATCCGCCGGTGGCTAGCCATGGCAGGTAATTTGGGTGCAGCGGTGAGCTGTCGACGAACCATGCCGAGAACCCGAACTATCGATGCGACTATCCGGAGTCGCGGCAGCTCGAACGTGATCGTCATGCCGATAACAGCGCACACGACCAGCAGTGGTGCCTGCTCTCCGCCGCGGTCGGCATCCGCGGTCATAGCTCCTGCTGCCTTCGATTTGTCGGATGCGGGGCCGGACTCATGTGGCCGTTGTTGGCCGCCTCCACCATCAGGTCGGTCAGAGCCTGGAGCATCGACAGCAAAGGCGTGTGGTCGGCGGGCAAGCGACGCGTCTGGGTCGCCCTCGCCGCGATGACATCCTGGTCGGCGACCGCCCTGTCCTTCTCGCAGACGATGTACGTGGATGGCACGGCATGCCAGGCCGCGGCGGTCAGTACCTCGGTGACCGCGAAGCTGCTGAACGGCCTCATCCGGGCGATTGCGCGATCCGCATCTTCCGCCGGCAGATTAGTGAACAAAATCTCGTGGGTGTTGTGAGTCGTCGTGGTGTCGCCCTCAACGTTCCACCAGCGGACGGCGCCGCTCAGTTGTATCAAGGGCTCGCCGATGTCGAGCTGAAAGCACGTCCGCATTGACGGTGCCGAAGGTGGTGTGCGGGCGATGCGTCATGCCGTCGTTGAAGGCTGCCAAGATCCGTGCGTGGATCGGCGGCGGTGACGGCAAGGGCTTCGGGAGGGAGGTCTTCGCGGCAGATGCCCAGGACGTCGGGCTCGACACCTGCTGTGAACACGGCGATTTCGGGTTCGAGGAACTCGGGGATCCCCGGAGTGGTGTGCAGGGCGATGCTCAGCCACACCTTTTCGGTGTCGGCTTTGTCAACGCCGCGTCGCACCAGGAAGTCTCGCGCCGCGTCGGCGCCGTTCACTTCGAAGCGAAGGGTCGAGGTGCGGCCGGGCTGGGTAAGGCCCACATCGTGAAACATCGCGCCGGCGTACAGAAGCTCCAGGTCTGGCCGCGGTCCGCGGCGGTGGCCCTGCAGTGCACCGAACAGGACGGCCATGATCTTTTCTCGTCTCCTTGAGCGATCCTTCTGGCCAGTTTCCGGGTTCCTCGGCCACCCCGGCGCTGGAATTCGCGCCGTCCTTCCCACAGAATGCGACACGGTTGGCTTGAACTTGACGCCGCCGACGCGACACGATGAGCGGGTGGTCGGCATCAGCGCAATACCCCGCGTGGTGGTGATCGTCGTCTTCGACGGCGTAAAGCTGTTGGACGCGGCAGGGCCCGCGGAGGTCTTCGTCGAAGCCAACCGGTTCGGCGCGAACTATTCGCTGGAGATCGCGTCGGTGGATGGGAACGACGTCACCACTTCGATAGGGACGCGGTTCGCCGTCACCCGGAGCATTTCGTCCATCGAGTCCGCCGATACGGTCCTGGTCGCCGGCGGAGACAATCTGGTCGGGCGGCCGATCGATCTCGCGCTCGTCGAGGCACTCAAAACGGTGCCGGCCCGGACGCGACGGCTGGCATCCGTATGCACGGGTTCGTTCATCCTGGCGCAGGCGGGGCTGCTCAGCGGCCGTCGCGCCACGACGCATTGGCGGCATACCGGACGCTTGGCCCGAGCCTTTCCCGATGTCGGGGTCGAACCGGATGCGATCTTTGTCCGCGACGGCGACGTGTTTACCTCCGCGGGCGTGTCGTCGGGCATTGACCTCGCGTTAGCGTTGGTCGAACTCGATTACGGCCCGGAGTTGGTCCGTGAAGTCGCGCGCGCGTTGGTGGTATACCTCAAACGCGCTGGCGGACAGTCGCAGTTTTCGGTCATGATCGAGGCCGATCCGCCGCCGGATTCTCCCCTGCGAGCGGTCACCGACGCAATCAACGCCGACCCCGGGGCCGACCACAGCGTGAAAAGGCTTGCGGCCCGGGCATCTCTGAGCACACGTCAACTGACCCGACTGTTTCAGTCGGACCTCGGATTGACGCCGGCGCGCTACGTCGAGTTGGTGCGAATCGACTTCGCACGCACGGCACTCGAAGCCGGTCGCACCATCGCCGAAGCCGCAGATCTGGCAGGGTTTGGCAGTACGGAGACATTGAGACGGGTGTTTCTCAATCATCTGGGCATCACCCCCAAGGCCTACCGAGACAGATTCCGCACGGCCTGCGCCTGAAAACTCCTCTGCTGCAAGGTGATCAAGGACGCACTCGTTACCTACCCCAACCGGCCGGTTTCAGCAGGTCCGACAATCCGACGCGATGCAACATCTCGGCCCTGAGCCGGTCGAGCACGGCGAAGCCGACATCGGCACCATCGTTGGCCGGGTCGATGTGGACTCGAAACGGACGCTTCCCAAATGCGGTGTCGACCACGTTGACCACTGCGTCGGCAACCGTGGACACGCCGGCTTCGTGCGCCCCGATCACGGCGAGGGCCTCCTGGACCCGGGTTCCTAAACCCGCGTAGGGTCCGGCCTCGTACTGGCCCACAATCACGCGGTCTGCGGGTGAGCCGGCATCGGTGAAGTGATTGGTCCCGCTCGTGAATGCGCCGGGAACGATGATGGAGGTCTCTATGCCCCATCGGGTTAACTCACATGCATAGGCCACCGCGAGCGAGTCCATCGCGGCCTTCGCCGCGAAATATGGCGCCAGATACGGTGGCATGCCCCCCGCGGAACTGCTGCTGGACACCCATACCAGAAGACCCTGGCGCTGTCGTCGCATGTGCGGCAGCACCGCGCGGTTGACTCGCTGTGTCCCCACAACGTTTACGTCATAGAGTTCGGCCAGCTGTTCCGGCGTAAAGGCCTCGGCCGGCCCGAATGCCATGTGTCCCGCGTTGTGTACCACCACGTCGATACGGCCGTTGGCGACGAAAATCCTTTCGATCGCTGCGTCCACCGAAGGCTGCGACTGCACGTCCATTTCCACGGTCCGCAGCTCAACCCCGTTGTCCTTCGCGAAGCAGCCGATCGCTTCGATCTGGGATGCATTGCGGCCGTTGATGTCTTGCATCGACGCATAGACCGTGTGGCCCGCCAGCGCCAACGCCTCGGAGCCCAGCCGACCGAAGCCACTCGCTGCGCCGGTCACCACGATCACGTCCTGACCCATCGAAGCAGCTCCCGTCCCGCTGGTCTTGTGCGTCTTGTGCGTCAATGAGATCCTGGCGCCAACGGGCCGGCAATCGCATCCGCCGGTGGCTAGTCGATGGATGAACGGCCCACTTCTCCGCTAGGTCAAGGCATTGTCGAGCTGGCTTCGGGAGGTGATGCCGAGCTTGGCGAAGACCTTGCGCAGGTGGTACTGGACCGTTTTGGCGCTGATAAACAGCCGGGCTCCGATCTCGGGGTTAGACAGCCCTTCGCGGGCCAGACGGGCTATCTGGGTCTCTTGGGCGGTCAGTTCAACGGTGCTCGTGATGGCTGTGCGCTTGCGGGTGGTTGCACCGATGGCTTCCAGTTCGCGCCGCGCCCGCTCCGCGAACCCCGCCATACCCATGGTCTCCAGCATGTGGTGAGCGGTGTGCAGCTGCTCGCGCGCCTCGACGCGTCGGCGTTCCCGGGCGAGCCATTCGCCGTAGATCAGGTGCGCTCGGGCGAGCTCGGTGCGGACACGGCTTTTCCCGAAGTGCGTGATCGCCGCCCGGTAGAGGCGCTCGGCGTTCTCCCCCTCCGCCATCAGTGCGCGCGAGCGCTTTTCCACCCCGAGCGCCCAGTCGGTGCCACTGGCGGCGGTCATCTCGGCCAGCCAACGAATAGCGACGGTCGCGGTCTCGGTCATCCCGCCACGTACGGCCGCCTCCACGAGCTCCGCCGCGGCCCAGTTCGCAATGCCTGGGTATCGCACATCGGGGTACTCCTGATGGTAGAGAGCCAGCTGGGCAGCGGCCATCGCCTCCGGGTAATCGCCAAAGCCGTTGTGCAACACTGCCCTTGTCCACTCGGCGCAGGCCACCCCGATGCCTTCGCCTCGCTTGGACACCTCCATGTTGGTGGCCTCGATCAGGGCGGACGCCTGCGCTTTCCTGCCGCGCATCGCCGCGAGGCGCATCGCGGTGTAGGGCGCGAGATTGCTCCCCGTCGCCTCCGTGACCGTGGATTGCTCGTCGATCAACGTGCTCGCGGCGGTCAGGTCACCGACCCACAACAGCATCATGGCCCTCGTGCTCAGGGCGAGCGGCAGCTCGTTCAGGGCGCCGACCTTGCGCGCGAGCTGGAGGTAGCGGACCGATAGTGCGTCCCAGCGCGCGTCATCCCACAGGTGCAGGGCCGCTAGGTTGATGAGCCACATCCAGCGCAGTTCCTCGTCCGCCGACATGCCGGCGCCGAACGCCGTCAGCGCGTCCCGCAGGCCGGGCACCGCTGCGGCGTACCCCTCGACGAAGTTGACCGCCAGGCCGTCGAGAAGGACGTCGGGCGCGCGGTGGCCGCGCGGTGGTTGCGGGGCCGCGGCTGCGGCTCGAGCCACTTCGAGAACCCCGCCGCCGCGGCTGGCCAGGCGGCCGGCGAACGCCGCGGCGTTGATGGCGTCGAGGTAGGTCTCCCGGGCGAGGCCGGCCTCGATCGGCTCGAATCGCCTGGCGGCCATCAGCAGCAGGCGTGGAGCGTCGCCGCCCCGGCTCGTGGCGAACGCGACTTGAGCCCGCAGAAGGTCGACGCGCGCCCGTTGCAGATCGTCGAGCGGCCCAGCTTTCGCCATCGCCAGCAGGGCCGCCGCCGCATCGAAGGCGCCCGCCTGCACCTTGGTGTGTGCCGCGGCGAGCGCCCGCCCGGCCCGCAGCCCCGGATCGAGCGTCAACCGCGCGGCGCGTTCGAGGAACGCCGCCGCCGCGGCAAGCCCACCCCGCGCCCGTACCTGGTCGGCGCAGTGCTCCAGCTCCTCGGCGATCTCCTCGTCCGGGCCGGGAGCGGCCTCGGCGAGGTGCCAAACCCGGCGGTCGCGATCGAGTGTCGGATGGGTAACTGCCGCGAGTGCGCCGTGGACCACTCGGCGCTCGGCCGGCGACGCCGACCAGTAGGTCGCTGAGCGAGCCAAGGGGTGCCGGAAACGCACCTGGGTGCCGATCTCGGCCAGACCCGCGGCGCCGGCCGAGGCCGCAGCCG
>NZ_LZKH01000135.1:0-1622 GCF_001672745.1 Mycobacterium sp. E1386 | reverse complement strand
GGCGGCGCACCTGCTGGACTACGGTTTCAGCACGCCGCAGGGCACCCAGGTCGGCAACCTGATCGAACCCGACCCCTCGCTGGCGCCCGCCAAACGCGACAGCGCCGCCGACCGCGGCAACGGCGCGCAGGCCGCGGGGCTGATCCCGTCGGCGGACGCGCTGCCGATCCGGGTGGGCGTCGCCGTCATCGGAACCATCATCGTGTTTAGTTTGATCATGGTCGCACGCTCGATGAACCGCCGACCGCAACACCGGTGAGATCGCGGCCCGCCCGATCGCGGGGGCTGGCGGTTGGGCTGACCGCCGCCAGCATTGGCGTCATATACGGCTACGACCTGTCCATCATCGCCGGCGCGCAGCTCTACGTCACCGAGGACTTCGGGCTGTCCACCCGGCAACAGGAACTGCTGACGACGATGGTCGTGATCGGCCAGATCGCCGGGGCGCTCGGTGCGGGCGTGCTGGCCAACGCGATCGGGCGCAAGAAATCGGTGGTGCTGCTGGTGGTCGCCTACGCGGCGTTCGCGCTACTCGGTGCGCTCTCGGTATCACTGCCGATGCTGTTGACGGCGCGGCTCCTGCTGGGCCTGACCCTCGGCGTGGCGGTGGTGGTCGTGCCGGTCTACGTCGCGGAATCGGCCCCGACGGCGGTGCGCGGGTCGCTGCTGACCGCCTATCAACTGGCCATCGTCAGCGGGCTGATCGTCGGCTACCTGACCGGATATCTACTGGCCGGGACCCACAGCTGGCGCTGGATGTTCGGGCTGGCCAGCGTGCCCGCAATGTTGTTGCTGCCGTTGCTCGTTCGCGCGCCGGACACGGCGCGGTGGTACGTACTGAAGGGCAGGCCCGACGAGGCCCGCCGGGCGCTGCTGCGCGTGGAGCCCGACGCGCGGGTCGATGAGGAGCTCGCCGAGATCGGCCGTGCGCTGAGCGAAGGGAGCGGCGGCTGGTCCGAGATGCTGCGCCCGCCGTACGGGCGGGCCACCGCCTTCGTGATCACGCTCGGCTTTTTGATCCAGATCACCGGCATCAACGCGATCATCTATTACAGCCCACGGATATTCCAGGCGATGGGCTTCACGGGCAACTTCGCGCTGCTGGCGCTGCCGGCCCTGGTCCAGGTCGCCGGGTTGGCCGCCGTGGGTGCGTCGCTGCTGCTGGTCGACAGGGTGGGCCGGCGCCCAATCCTGTTGTCCGGCATCGCCATGATGATCGCCGCCGACGTCGTGCTGATGGGCGTGTTCGGGCGGGGCATCGGCGGCGCGGCACTCGGCTTCGCCGGCATACTGCTGTTCATCATCGGCTACACCATGGGGTTCGGCTCCCTGGGCTGGGTGTACGCCAGCGAGAGCTTCCCGTCCCGGTTGCGCTCCATCGGGTCGAGCACGATGCTCACCTCAAACCTGGTGGCCAACGCGATCATCGCCGCCGTGTTCCTCACCATGCTGCACTCACTCGGTGGCGCAGGCACTTTCGCGGTGTTCGCCGCCCTGGCGGTCGTCGCGTTCGTCGTCGTCTACCGGTTCGCGCCGGAGACCAAGGGACGCCAGCTGGAGGAAATCCGCCACTTCTGGGAAAACGGCGGCCGATGGTCATGATCGCCGCGGGCACCACGGTG